>JAILBI010000240.1 GCA_024681175.1 Acholeplasmatales bacterium | reverse complement strand
AATTTAAAAGATATATATGATGGAGAAAGAAAAGATAAAATAAAAGAATTAATTAATAAATATCATTTCTTAATATCTATCAATAAAGAGAAGAATTTAAAATTTTTTAATGAAGAATTTATTCATATTATTATGAGAAATAATTTTGATTCTAATAAAACATATGATGATTTTGTAAAAGAATTTAATATAAAATAAATGATATGTATAAATAATGATGCATAAATAAAAATATGCATCATTATTTTTTATTTTTTTATTATGCATTTTAATTTATTTTATTACTTTTTATGTTATAATTTAAAGAGAGTTTTTCGTATGGAGGTATTGTATGAAAATTGCAATTGGTTGTGATCATTCTGCATTAGAATTAAAAGATAGCATTATTGCTCATTTAAAAGAAAAAGGTCACGAAGTAATTGATGAAGGAACATATACTAAAGAAAGCTGTGATTATACAGATTTTGGTTATAAAGTAGCTAAAGATGTTCAACAGGGTAAAGCCGAACGTGGTATAGTTATTTGCTTCACTGGTATTGGTATGTCAATTATTGCAAATAAGGTAAAAGGTATTAGATGCGCGTTAGTTGAAAATACTGATGCTGCTAAATTAACAAGAGAACATAATGATACTAATGTGTTAGCATTAGCTGCAAGATATAGAGGCAAAGCATTTGCTAATGACATTGTTGATGTTTGGCTAGAAACTGAATTTTCTGGTTCTCCAAGACATGAAAGAAGAATTAATAAGATTACTGATTACGAAAATAAAGAGTAGATGGTGAGACAATGAAAAAGATGGAACATTTTGCGAAAGTTTATACACTCGGAACAGAAGGCATCTTTTCTTTAGTTGTTTTTACTGTCATTGGTTTTTTAATTGGGTGGAAAATAGATAAAGATTCTTTTTGGCCACCTTTGTTAGCTGTAATAGGAATGTTTATCGGACTTTCTTCATTTATAGTTTGTCTTTTAGAATTAATTAAGCAAGAAGAGAAGAGGAAAAAACATGAAGAAAGTAAGTGAGGATTTTAAAATAAATGTTATGGTTGTCCCAATAACATTATTTATAGTAATTATTGTTACACTTCTATTGGTTTTCTTAACACCTAAGGATTATGAATTATGGAAATTTTATTTAATAGGTTCTTTGTTAGGTTTAATGCTCCATGGTATGATGGTTAAAGAAAACGCAAGATTAAAAAGATTTAACAAGCTTGATCCTGAGCATAAAACTTTTAATCCTAGGAAGTCTGCAATATTATGGTTTTTGTTAAGAATGCTTGCATTTGGTGCTGTATTTTTCACAATGGGATATATTAGTAAGGATGCTAAAAGAATAGTTCTTTTAGTTAGATTATTAACTGCCCTTGGTGGATATATGACATTAAAGATTGTATTTTTAACAATATGTATAATATTTTTAAAAAAGGGAGAAGGTGAGACTGAATGAATTTCTTATACACCTTGAAAGCTCCATCACCAATGTTTTCTGTATTGGTGATTACAGGTGTTTTATTGATTTTGTTTATTATTCTTTATTTCATAATAAAGAAGGTTGATTATTCAAAAGAAACTCCAAAATGGCTTGTTCCATTTTTGTGGATAGTTGATTTAATCAATTCGCTCACAAGAACAAATATCGGTAAACGTTGGAAATCATATGCACCATGGTTTTTAACGATAACAATTTTTATTTTCTTTTCAAATATCTCAGCTGTATTCTTACTTGATAACCCAACAGGATATTTAATTGTTACTGCAACACTTGCATTAACAACATTTGTAATGATTCAATTAACGGGAATGCGTTCTCTTGGTATGAAGGCGTATTTAAAAGGATTTTTAGATCCTTTCCCAATATTATTACCAATGAATATCATATCAGAGTTATCACTTCCAATATCTTTAGCATTAAGATTGTTTGGTAATATTACATCTGGTACTGCAATATCAATCTTAATAAAGAATATCTTAGATTGGCCAATGAATAATGTAATGATAGTGGTTATGCCATTTATCAATTTGATATTTGATTTATTTTCTGGTGTCATACAGGTAACTGTATTCTTAATGTTGTCGATGGTCTTCACATCAAATAAAGTCAAAGATGAAGAAAAAATATATAGTGAATAAAGGAGAATTTATAATATGGATTTCATGATGATTTTAACTAATGTTTTAATTTTTTTAGAAGAAGTAAACCCTAACTCAATTGGTAGTGGTTTAAAGGGTATCGGTGCTGGTATCGCCGTATTTACAGGTGTAGGCTCTGGTATCGGAGAAGGTAACGTTGCAGCACATGCTATGGACGCTATGGCACGTCAACCTGAAATTGCTGGTAAGATTTCAACTTCAATGCTTATCGGTCAAGCCGTTGCAGAAACAACTGGTCTTTATGGTCTTTTAATCGCAATAATGTTAGTTATTTAATAATAAAAGAAAGTGGGCATAAAATATGTTTTTGAGTTTAGGCGATGCTTTAATTGAAATATCAGAAACAATTAAATCAAATCTCGGCCCTTTAGGTAATTTTAAGTTTGAGTGGAAATATGGTGTTGATGTAATTATTCAATTAGCAGCAACAATTATATTATTCCTAGCGATTAGATTTTTATTTTGGAAGCCTATTACTAAAATATTAGAAGATAGAAAAAAAGCAATTGATAAAGAACTTGATGATGCTAAAAATGCTAAAGAAAATGCAATTAAAGCAGAACAAGAGATGCGTGTTGAGCTTGATAGAGCAAGACAGCAAATTAAAGAGATGTTATCAAGTGCTGAAAAGGAAGCAGGCTTAAAGGCTTCAAATATTATTGAAGCTGCCAAGAAGGAAGCAGAATTAAGAAGAAAGAATCTTCAGGATGAACTTGAGCTTGAAAAGAAAAATATGGCTGATGATATTAAAAAGGAAATAGTAAATATTGCCTTTGATGCTGCCGAAAAGATAGTTGGAAGAGAAATTAATCAAGATAAATATTTTGATGTAGTTGAAGATATCTTAAAAGGAGCAGAATAATGGTTTCGAAGGAATATGCGAAAGCCATTTTTGAAATTGCTTTAGAAAATAAAAAAGAAGATAAGTATTTAGAACTTTTAAAAATGGTTTTAAAAACATTAGATAAAAATGAAGATTTTAAAAAAATATTAAATTCTCCATTTATTTCAGATGATGAAAAAAACAATCTTTTAAATAATGTTTTCAAAGAAATTGATGAAGATTTTTTACATTTTCTTTTTGTTCTTATTAAAAATCAAAGATTTAATCTTATTGAAGAAATAAAGGATGAATTTGAAAAGCTTTATCATGAAAATAAAAATGTTGTTTTTGTTTATGTAACATCAATGGAGAAGCTTACTAAAAAGCAAGAAGATATAATTAGAAAAGATTTAGAAAAAAAATATCCTGGTGCCAATTTAAAAATTGAAAATGAAATTGATCCTAATATTATAGGAGGCATCAAGATTATTGTTAATGATGAATCAATTGATTTAAGTCTTAGAAATTATTTATCTAAGCTAAAAGAATCAATTTAAAGGAGGTATTATGGCAAATAATATCAATCTATCAGAAATATCTAGTCTTATTAAAGACCAGATTAAAAATTATAAGGATGAAGTAACTACTGAAAACGTCGGTCGTGTTGTTGAGGTTGGTGATGGTATTGCAATCATTCATGGACTTGATAAGGCGATGTCTAGTGAATTATTAGAATTCCCTAGCGGCGTTTATGGTATGGTTCAAAACCTAGAAGAAAATGCAGTAGGTGCAATCTTATTAGGTGAAACAGCTGGAATTAAGGAAGGCGATACTGTTAAATGTACAGGTCGTATTTTGGAAGTTCCAGTTGGTGAAGAATTCTTAGGTAGAGTTGTTAATCCATTAGGTCAACCACTTGATGGTCTTGGAGCAATTAAAGCTAAAGATTATCGTCCTATTGAAGTAAAAGCAACAGGCGTTATGGATCGTGCTCCTGTATGTGAACCATTACAAACTGGTATTAAGGTTATTGATTCATTAATTCCAATTGGAAAAGGTCAACGTGAGCTTATTATTGGTGATAGACAAACAGGTAAAACTGCAATTGCAATTGATACAATATTAAATCAAAAAGGAAAAGATGTAATTTGTATTTATGTTGCAATAGGTCAAAAGGAATCTACAGTATTAAGTGTATATGAAACATTAAAAGAAAATGATTCTATGTCATATTCTATTATTGTTTCAGCATCAGCATCTAATGCTGCACCGCTTTTATATTTAGCTCCATATTCTGGTGTATCAATGGCAGAATATTTTATGCTTCAAGGCAAAGATGTTTTAATTATTTATGATGATTTATCTAAGCATGCTGTTGCATATCGTGAAATATCATTATTATTACATAGACCACCAGGAAGAGAAGCATATCCAGGCGATGTATTCTATCTACATTCAAGATTATTAGAGCGTGCTGCAAAATTAAATGAAAGATTAGGTGGTGGAAGTATTACAGCCTTACCTATCATTGAAACACAGGCTGGTGATATTTCAGCATATATCCCAACAAATGTTATTTCAATTACTGATGGACAGATTTATCTTCAAACAGATTATTTCTATAGAGGTATTCGTCCTGCAGTAAATGCTGGTTTATCTGTATCACGTGTAGGTGGTGCAGCACAAACTAAGGCAGTTAAGAAAGTATCAGGTACATTACGTCTTGATCTTGCTTCATATCATGAGCTTGAATCATTTTCACAATTTGGTTCAGACTTGGATGAAGCTACAAAGAAGAGACTAGAACGTGGAAGAAGAACACAAGAAGTCTTAAAGCAAGATCTTCATAGACATTTAGCTATGGAAGAGGAAGCTGTAATATTATATGCATTAGTTCATGGATATTTAGATGATATTGAAATTGAAAAAATTGAAAAATTTGAATATGATTTATTCTCATCTATGAAATCAAATGAAAAAGGAATTGAGCTTGCAAAAGAAATAAGAGAAACTAAAGTCTTACCTCAAGAAGATAAGATTAATAGTTATCTTTTAAGTTTTAAAAAGACATTTATTTAAGGAGGCCTTATGGCAAATTCACTTCGTGAGGTTAAAAGTAGAATTTCATCTACAAAAAGTACCGCACAGATTACTAAAGCTATGTATATGGTAAGTGAATCAAAGTTAAGAAGAGCCGAAAAAACATTTAAGGCCTATGAGAATTTTATGGTCCATATGTCATCAATGGTTAAAGGTATTGTTGATGAAGCAAAAGATGATTATTCTCATCCATTAATGGTCAAAAGAGATGTTAAAAAAACAGCTTTCTTTATCATTACATCTGATAAAGGATTAGCTGGAGCTTATAATTCTTCTATATTCAAAGCTTTAGAAGAGAAAATTAAAGAATTAGGTCTAAAAGAAGATGATTTTATAACTGGCGCAGTAGGTAAGCAAGGCTTTAATTATTTAAGAAAAAGAAAATATCCTTTATTAAATGATGCCCCAGTTTATATAAGAGATGATGTAATGTTTGTAGATATTGCAGACTTATCAAAATCTTTTATAGATTTATATCTTGAAAAAAAGATTGATAAATTAGTAATTGTTTATAATCATTTTGTAAATACATTAAGAAGTGAAATTAGATTTGAAGAACTTTTACCAATTAAAAAGGTAGAAGGAGAAGTTAATCATAATATTAATTATTCTTATGAATCTGGTTTAGAAAAAACAATTGATTTAATTTTACCAATGTATGCCCAGGATATAATTTATGGAATCATATTAGATGCAAAAGCATCTGAGCATGCATCTAGAATGAATTCAATGAAAAGCGCAACAGATAACGCTGATGAAATTATACAAAAGCTTCAGCTTTTATATAATAGAGCTCGCCAAAATGAAGTTACAAGTGAGCTTATTGATATCATTGGTGGCGCGAACGCAATAGGAGGTTAGAATGAAAGGTAGTGTAGTAGAAGTAAAAGGCCCTGTTGTTGATGTAGAATTTAAAGATGGTAATCTACCTCAAATAAATGATGCATTAGTAATAGATATACCTAAAGAAACAAATAATGGAATAAAAATCAAGCTCACTCTTGAAGTTTCCCTCCATGTAGGAAATAGAAAAGTAAGATGTATCGCGCTTGATTCAACAGATGGTTTAACAAGAGGAATGGAAGTTACATCACTTGAAGGCCCTATTAAGGTTCCAGTTGGTGAAAAAACATTAGGACGTGTATTTAATGTTTTAGGTGAACCAATTGATTTTAAAGGTGATGTTAATGCAGAAACATATCTTCCAATTCATCGTCTTGCACCAAAATTAGATGAATTATCACCTAATGTTGAAGTGTTTGAAACAGGTATTAAGGTAATAGATTTACTTGCTCCTTATATTAAAGGTGGTAAGATTGGTCTATTTGGTGGTGCTGGTGTAGGTAAAACAGTATTAATTCAGGAATTAATACATAATGTTGCTATGGAGCACAATGGCATCTCTGTTTTTACAGGTGTAGGTGAAAGAACAAGAGAAGGTAACGATTTATATAACGAAATGACACAGTCAGGAGTTATTGAAAAAACAGCCATGGTATTTGGTCAGATGAATGAACCACCAGGAGCACGTATGAGAGTTGCTTTAACTGGTTTAACAATGGCTGAATATTTCCGTGATAATCAACATCAAGATGTATTATTATTCATTGATAATATTTATCGTTTCACACAAGCAGGTTCAGAGGTATCAGCTCTTTTAGGAAGAATGCCTTCAGCAGTAGGCTACCAGCCAACACTTGCTACAGAAATGGGTAAATTACAAGAAAGAATCACATCTACAAAAGAAGGCTCTATCACATCAATTCAAGCTGTATATGTTCCTGCAGATGACTATACTGACCCAGCTCCTGCAACAACATTTACACATCTTGATGCGACAACAAACCTATCAAGAAAATTGACAGAAGAAGGTATTTATCCAGCTGTAGATCCATTATCATCTACATCAAGAGCCCTACAACCAAATATTGTTGGTAAGGAGCATTATGATGTTGCAAGAAGAGTTCAACAAATCATTCAAAGATATAATGAGCTTTTAGATATTATCGCAATCTTAGGTATGGATGAATTAAGTGAAGAAGATAAGCTTGTAGTTACAAGAGCGCGTAGAGTAAGATTATTCTTATCACAAAATATGTATATTGGTGGCCAATTCACCGGCGTACCAGGCTCATATGTACCATTAAGAGAAACAATTAGAGGCTTTAAAGAAATACTTGATGGTAAATATGATAATTTACCAGAGGAAGCTTTCCGTCTTTGCGGAACAATTGATGATGTTGTTGCAAAGGCAAAGAAGCTTGAAGCATAATGAGATTAATAGTATCAACACACAATAATACAGCATCAAGATTATCTGGCAAACATCAAGAGATGTATAATGAAGAAATTGATTATGTTGTTGTCCATGATATGGATGATGGTGAATACGCAATCATGCAAGATCATATACCTGTAGTCTCTGTATTAGAAGAAGGATATATTAAGCTTGTAAAAGATAAACAAGAGCTTTATATTGAAGTTGTATATGGTGTACTTGAATATCACGATAATGTAGTAACAGTTCTTGCCCAAGAAGCACATGCAGGAAGAAGTCCTGAATCTGCTAAAGAGCATTTACTTGCATATCGTAAAGAAAGACTTGAAAAGAATAGAAAAGATGAAGCTTCTTTCACTAAAATGGAAAAAGATTTATCTAAAAATATAAAGAAATCCAAGGCAGGAAGACTATAATATGTTTTTAGTAACTACTACTGGAGTTTTATTTATAATATTATTTATAACATTCTTTATATTTTCATATTATGTAGTCTTAGGCTCAAATGTTGAAAAATTGTTTAAACAAGGACACATTTGGGAAATAAGAGCATTTCAAGTAATGTTAGCATTAATATTAGGCTTTATTATTGCTTTTGCAATTACAAAAATAATAGAAGTATTTAATTAAAAAACTCGACTTTTGAACTGAGTCTTGTCAAGTAGACAGTGGATTTAAAAAATAATTAAATAAGATTTGATGGAATTTGGGCATAATACCTATATTGATTAGGTGTTGTGCCCAATTTCTTTTGTAATCTCCAATTATTGTAATTAAATATATA
>JAILBI010000226.1 GCA_024681175.1 Acholeplasmatales bacterium | reverse complement strand
TCCATAGTTTCTGACTTCACAACACCGTTATGAATCCATCTTCTAATAACCTCATCATTAATATAACCCATTTCTTCAGCGAACTGAGCTTGAGTCATACCTTTACCTTTGATTTGAATTTTTAATGCTTTGCCGAATCTCTTCGCCAAAGGTTCTCTTTTTGTTGTCATATGCAATTTCCTCCTTTGCGAAGATAATTGCTTACCAATGCTCCAGAGATTACATATTCAATTGAGAACAACTTAATTATAGCAAAAAAAAGACTAGATATCAAAATCTAGTCAAAATATTAAAATATATAATACTTTCCATTATATAAATATTTAAATGCACCATTTATTTTTGTTGCAGGTGTATATATACTCTTAATAGGCACAATAAATGCAATTAAATTTATTCCTATCAAAATAGAAAAAATAACAATAACAGCTACATTTTTAATGTATGTTAATGCAAAAACAAATGTAAAAACACAACCGAATATTAATATATATAATCCTAGGTAAAATAAAAATCTTACCCAATTGAATTTGCTTTCTACGACAACATTGCCATCGGATGAAAGTCTAGTTCCTTTTCTAAAATGGCATAATATGGATTTACAATTAATCATATTTTTTTGTGTAAGAGCTATAATTGTAAAAATGACTCCATAAAAAAGTGAAAATCCAAAATAAAAAACACAAGTCCATTGATATATAAAAGATAGAACTATTCCACAAATAGATAACAAAGATAATAAAAGTCCACAACTAATCAATTTATTAAATCTTCGTTTTGAAATAACCTTATCTTTATATTCAAAATACATTTTACCTTCTAATTGAATCTTGTTAATTTCTTCAATTGGTAACGCATCTTTTGGCATTATTGATTTATTATTATTAATTAATTCATCGTAAGAAATTACAATTGTTCTTCCTACTTTATCATAATAATCTTTAAATATAGTTTCTGAAATGTTTTGTAAAATAACTTTTTCTTTTTCTATAATATCCAATAATTTATTAAGTACAAATAGTGACAAAGTTTCTTCTTTTAAATCAATCTTTATTAAATCGTTATATAAATTATATAAACTGTTCTCAATTTTCGAAGAATAATTATTACTATAAATATCAAATGATTCTTTATTATCATAATACTGATCAATAGTTTTATTCAATTCTGAACAAATAATATCTGTACACTTTTTTATTTCTAAATCTCTTTTTTCAGAATCTAAATCTAACGACAATATATATTGTAAGGTTGATACAAATAATTTTTCTTTTGCTCCAAGTGAATCTTCCCAGAAAACTATTTCATGTCTGCCACGAAAATTACATAATGATGCCATAAAAGGAGCTTCCCAATCTAATGGTTTCAAAAGACTGATATGATTATAATACTTTTGTGCTGTTATATAATCACCATAATTCCAGGTTCTTTTGGCTAAAGCATATAAATCATTAATGCTTATTCCTTCTAATTTTGATGATAAATCATCAATTTGTTCACCTTGTTTATCTAGTTTCTCAAACACATTTTGAGGCTTATTTTCCATTCTTCATCGCCTCCAATTTTTTTCTTTCTTCAGCAAGTTCTTCATCAGTTACAATATGACCATCAATTAATCTAGATGTTCTTCTAGCAATAATTCTATTCTCAACTAAATAATCTTGCATATTGTTTAGCATATCAATTGTCTTATTAAGCTTTTCTTCCATAGAATTAAGCTTAATATCCTTTAAGACACTAATTTGACCTTGTAAAATTTTATTTTGTTCATCTAAATTTTGTAATTCAATTTCCTTATCAGAAAGTAATGATTTATATAAAAGCGTATCTTGCTCAGATATTTTATTAGAATTAATACTATCTTGTAATTCTTCTTTTAATCTAGCTACTTCTAGTTTATATTCATTATTTAATCTTTCAGTTTCTCCAAAGATTTCGTTGTAATAGTTTGCATCATAGTTTACTCTAATGCCTTTGATATAATCAATATAATAATTAACTAAATCAAAATATACTTTTAAATAATTAACTACGGATTCAATACTTAACCATTTCTCTTTTTTATGTTTATGGTCATTGCATTTTTTAATATAATCTGGAATCTTATCTAATGTATACTTATCAATTTTTAATGTATCTGTTAAAAATGAAAAAGAAGTCGTATCATTTCTAACA
>JAILBI010000224.1 GCA_024681175.1 Acholeplasmatales bacterium | reverse complement strand
CTTTAAGTGCATTATTAATATGCTTTCGTATTGTTTTTTCATCACGTTCAAATAATTGTGCTAAATCATGAACGTTTAACCATACAGTTTCTTCATTTGGCGACACATTTACATCTAAACTAAAATCACCATCTTCAAATTATAACAATTCGTATTTCTTTTCTTGAATATTCATATTATTTTCCTCCTGTTTTTCTCAAAGAGGACAGTAGGTTTAATACAATAAGTATTAGACCTTTTTTCTTTTTATAAAGAAATAATTAAAAACTATAAGTAAAATTAAACCAAATGAGTTATAATTATAAAAAGGCATGGAGGGCTTTTATGAGAAAAGAAAAAGAGGCACTTGCACTAAAGAAAAAATTTAATCTATCTCAAGAGAATATAGCTAAATCATTAGCTTCTGATTTTGTATGCAGTTTTTTCATTAATAAAACTACAGGAAGATATATCGAATATTCATCTAGTGATATATATAAATCACTTAATATTCCTGCGACAGGAAATAATTATTTTGATATATTTGAAAATGCAATTATGAAAATTGTTTATCTTGAAGATAAAGATGTAGTATATACTGCATTTAATAAAGAAAATATATTAAAAGTACTTGAAGTAGATAAAAGTTTTACATTGACATTTAGAATAATAATTAATGATAGTCCTTTATATATTGAAATGAAAATAACTGATATGATAAATGATGACAATCATGTAGTATGCGGTATTAAAAATGTAGATGCACATATGAAAAGATTAGAAGAATATGAAAATTATAAAAGAAATTCTTTAACATTTGGTGGCATTGCTGAGGCGCTTGCTTCAGATTATGCAGCTTTAATATATGTGAATACTAAAAATGATAAATATAAGGAATATTATTCATCAGATAGATATAAAGCATTAGGTATACCTAGTGAAGGTACAGGGATTTTTAGTGGCGTAGATGGTCTAAAAAAACATATATATTTAGATGATTTACAATTATTTTTAAGATCTTGTAACAAAGAGAATATACTTAATGTATTAAAAGAAGAAAAGAGTTATAATTTAAATATAAGAATATTACTTAATGGTGAGCCAGTATATTGTTTAATTAAAATAACTAAAATGGTACTTGAGGATGATTTCCATGTAGTTATAGGTATCAGTAATGTCGATGAAGATGTTAAAAGAGAATTAAAATATAATGAATCTATAAATGAGGCAAAAGATTTAGCTTATAAAGATTCTTTAACTGGACTAAAGAGTAAAAATGCTTATAATGATATCGAAACTAAAATTAATTTAGACATCATAAATAAGATTAATAAACCTTTCGCAGTTGTAGTATGTGATATAAACGGACTTAAAGAAGTAAATGATACTTTAGGTCACGCACAAGGTGATTTGTATATTAAATCTGGGGCAGATTTAATAGCTGGCATATTTAAAAACTCAGACGTATATCGAATCGGTGGAGATGAATTTGTCGTAATAGTTGAAGGAAATGATTTTATAAACCGAAATGAATTACTTGAACAAATACATGCTATAAGTGTATGTAATATCAAAAAGAAATGTGTAAGTATCGCTGCTGGTATGAGTGAGTTTACAAAAGAAGATAATAGTGTTCATGATGTATTTAAAAGAGCCGATAGATATATGTATGACAACAAGAAAGAAATAAAAACTTATAAATTATAAATAACTTTATAGGAGGCTATCTATGATAGTTGCGCTAATAATTGGAATAATATTATTAATCATAATTATTATTCTTTTAATATCAGGTATTTTAATATCTAAAAAATTAAATAAATTCTTCTGTAAATCAAATGATTTGAGAGGATTTATAACATATGATCTTATTAAAGATAAATATGAAAGAAATGAATATGATTTTAAATCAGGGAAAAATAATTTAAAAGCATATTTATATAAAGGGTCTAAAGAAAAAGATTTAATAATATATGTCCATGGAATGTGTTCAGGTCATCAAGGATATTTATCTGATATAACAGCTTTAATAGATAGAGGATACAATGTATTTACATATGATTTTACGGCAACAGGACAATCAGATGGTATTTATTATTTAGGTTTAAATCAACAATTATATGATTTAGATTCATGCATGAAATATTTAAAATCAAATGATTATTATGGTTATCAAAATATATATTTATATGGC
>JAILBI010000103.1 GCA_024681175.1 Acholeplasmatales bacterium | reverse complement strand
TAATTGATTATAAAGATTATTCTCAAATAAAATTGGTAGTTTCTACTATGGATTTAATTGATGCATATGATTATTCTTATATTTCTTTAATAAAGAATGGATATTCAAGTTATTATAAAGAAATATCTAATTATAAGAATTCAATGAAAGATATGATAAATAAAACATCCAGTTCAATTTTAGATATTGAAAAATGCATTACAGATAGCAATAATTTGTTAATTAGTATATTAGCTAAAGTATCATTCGATGAAGCTGAATTAAAAAGTGTCGAAGATGCGTGGACTAAAGTTGATAGAATGATGACAAATCCTATTAAATTTAGAATCGAAGATTATAGCGAATCTTATCCAGAGATAAGTAACAACCTTTCTTTATTTGGCGCTACCAAAAAGAATTATTTTAAATACAAGACATTATATTATGTTTCTAAATTAATTACTATAAAACCAAAATTTAATAACATTGATGATTGGACTTATAATTTAAAACCAGAGAAAATGGATTTTTTTGAGCGACAAGAATTAATTGATAACTTAAAAAAAATGTATGGAGAACGATCTGTTTCTGAATCATATGGAATTGAGTTAACTGATTATAATAAGATAAAAATATTTATGACAACTGAATTAAGATTTTACTTATATAGAGATGATTATAATGAACTTTTAGAATTTCAAAAAAAGATATATTCAATTGTTCAATCTATTTCCAATTTTAATGTAAAAAATAAACATTTTAAGGCAGCTAAGGATTATAAAGAGTTTAAAACAAAAAAATTAAATGAAACACCATCCTATTTATGTCAATATTATTTTTTCGGAACTGAAGCTTATAAATATGATCAAGATATTACTAAAAAATTGAATATATTAACTTCAGGTAAGGTTTCAAATAAAGTTGGCAATGGTTACCATAATGTATTCATTCAAATATTAATTATGGTTATTTTAATTGGAGTTTTAGGAGCCTATTCATTTTTTGCCTCAAGAGTAATGAAAATGGATGGTTATTCATGGCCAAGATATTTATGGGATGGTGCTAACTATCGATGGGCATTTACTGATTTTCTAAAAATAGAAGGTTTATTATCTCTGATTGGATGGATATTTCAGGCTATTTGGTTCTTAATAACATGGCTTTTATGGGCAATTATTTGGGTTATTTTAGTTGTCTTATGTGGAGTATTGTTTGCGATTATGTATGTAGGATTACCACTACATCTAGCAATGCTTGTCGTAGATTTCTATTGTCTAATATCTAATAAATTTATTTATAAAGATGATGATGTTGGTGAATTTTATAGAAGAATGGAAATTGTTCGTACAGATAAAGTAATTATGATAATAGCAGGTGTATTAGCTGTTATTGGTATTTATGCCTTTACATTTATTTAAAGGAGTGAGATTATGGATTTTTTTAAAAACATAGAACATGATAATGATTTAAATAAATTTAATATTCTAAGTTTTGATATTGAAAAACATCTTTGTATTGATGTTGATAATTTATCCACTAATGATTTGGTAAAGATTTTAGATGATTATAATAATTATTTTGAAGAAATTGAATCTTTATCATCTAAATTTTATAGTGACAACTCCAAAGATATAAATTTATTAACTAACTATTCTGTAAAATTTGAGTATGATAAATGTATAAAAAAAGTTTATGACAATGCATTAAGTATTGTGACCGAACTAAAGAATGCTATTAGCGGAACTGATTTATTCGATTTATTTTATGATTGTGATGCTTCGATAGATGATTATGATAATTATCTTGAAAAAATAACTTTTTTATATAATGATATTGTTAAATTTTATCAACAAATAAATAGTTCTAATCAAAGTCGATATAAAAAAATAATTGAAGATATTAATTTAAATTTCTGTAAAATCAAAAAAATTTATTTTCAAAAGCCATATGAAAAAGAAATAAATACTTACACTAAAGAAAAAGATGAGTATTTATTTAAAATAAAAAAAGATGGTAAAGCAGTAGAAGAAAAAACAAATGAATTAAAAAAGAGATTAACATCTAAGGCTAATGAATTGTACTCATTATTAGAAAATAAGGTTAGCGAAGAAAATTATCTTGTTAAAAAATATGAATTAGATGATGATATCGAAATTGCAACTTCATTTGAAAAGAATCCTAAATTTATTCTTGGTAAGAAAATTGATGATGATAACAAATTTGTCTTTTATCCAAAATTAGGATTGAAAGAAAAATTATATTATGCAAAAGAAGAATTATATAAGATTGATTTAGGGATTGCTAAAAATATTGTTATTAAAATTAATAATCAAATCAATGAAAAAGGACTTATAAAGAATTTATCTTATTTGTTAAGTAGATGGATGGTTATGTTCCCTGGATTGTCAGGTCAAGTATCTGCGATTAATTATAAGGCTGGTAGTGAATTTGCGTTTATTAATTCAATAGCGAAAGCATTACCAAAAACTGTTTGTCAATTAGCTGGGAAAAAAGGATTGATTGATAAAGAAAATGATATAAGAAGTGCTCTTGATGACATAAGTTCTACTGTCAATGATAGAAGTTCAATTTTAATATTAAATAATAACAACACATTTAATAATATTTACGAATATAATAGTGTTAATACTGATAATATTCAAAATCTAATGCTAATAATGATTTATGATTTCCCTGACGGTTTTTCTGATGATAGATCAATGAGAACATTAGTTGATTTAATGGAAAAAACTAATAAATTAGGTATTTTCTTTATCCTTGTCGATAATGTAGATAAAAAAGATAACATGGGATATGTCGATAAATATAGAGAAAAATTATCTGATACTGAAAGATTTAATGTTTTCGAATGTATTGATGAAACTACCTTAGTTGATTCTGATGATAATATGATTGAAATAGGTTATGCAGTACCTGGATTTAAATTCTTCAATAAATTATCATCTAGATTAAACGACACATCAAAGATGCTTACTGCACCTATTATGCTTGAAACAATAAATCCAGAATTACACAGTAATCATACTAATCCAAAGTTTTCTGAAGAATTATCGATTCCAATTGGTAAAGATGGAGGAACTGTATTTAATTTAAAACTAGATTCAAGAGACACTACAACTCATACTATTGTTATAGGTCAAACTGGTTCTGGTAAATCTGCATTCTTAAGTACGTTAATAGTTAGTGCAGCGATGAAATACACACCTGATGAATTAGATATTTTCTTAATCGACTTTAAGGTCGGTGCTGAATTTACAGCCTTTTCAAATACTTTACCTCATATTGCGTTTTTAGCGCTTAATGGAGAGCCTACAGACGCTAACGATATTTTGGAATATTTAGTTGCTCTAATGGATAGAAATAATAAAATATTTGTTGATGCTGGATTTAAGGATATATCTGGATATAATAATTATCAATTATCTAAGGGAGGAAAGATTATTCCAAGAACACTTGTTGTAATTGATGAATATGAGGTTGCTATATCTAATAGTAAGTTTATTGAAAAATTGACATCTATTGCCAAAACAGGTCGTAGTGCAGGTATATCATTAGTATTATCTTCCCAAGGAATTCCTAGAAGTGAGTTTTCAAAGGTATTAGACGAAATGGGAAATAAGATTAGCTTTACTTCTCCATCGTTAGAAGATTTAATTCCTGAAACAAGAGGAAGAAAAGATGAATTAGAGGTATTAAAGGGTCTTGCCTTTGTTAAATCAAAAGATCAATTATATAAAATACGTGTTGCTTTCTCAGGTGATGATACATTAAGACATGATTTAATAAAAAAGGTTAGAGAAAAATATAGTAATTATAAGATTAAGTCAAATGATATAACTAACATTAACGAAAATATTGTTGATAATATCGATGATATTACATATTTATCTAATCCAAATTCAGTTAGAAAGAGTTTTGAATATAGAATTAATCTTGGTAAATATAGATTAACAAGAAGCGATGTTTCTTATACATTGAATACTGATAATAAATTATTAGTTTTATTTGGAAATATGTGTTATGTCCAACATATTGTATTATCAATTATGAGAGAAATGCTTTATGCAAATAAAGAATTAAAACTTCAACATAAGAATATCTTTGTGTTTGATTTAAACAAAAAATTATTCTTAGAGTCAGATGACTCTATAATAAATTTAATGAGTGATGACTCTAAAATAAATGATTATATTAGTTTCGATAAAGGCGAAAGTAATATGGTTCAAAAAATAATAGAATTAAATGAATTATATAATGAAAGAATTTCAGGAAGAGATAAAGATTTATATCCTATAGAAGTAATTGTCTTAAATGCTGATAAACTTGGCCTAAAGAATTCACCTATGGATAGCACAGCTGGATCTCAAGAATTAGAAAATTTACTTTTAAATGGAGAAAATGCAGGTATTTATTTTGTGTTCCATTTTAATGGAGATTCATATTTTAAAAATGGTTCAGGAAGAGATAGTATAAAGGATTATATTTCTGGCTTTGGAGATTCAATTATTACTTCATTTAAAGATTTCTCTGATGATATTACAACAGAAGAAAAAGATGAGAATAAAGAAACAATCAAGAAATGTATCGATTTATATAATGGTTCTTCATTCAATGAATTAAGTGAAATAAAAAAATTAATGGATATTGGTGGCTTAATGAATAATTTCGCATTAATAAATGATGACGGAAGAATAAGTAAGATTGTTTACAATCATTACACTATAGATGAAATAAAAAATATAATATATGGAGATAATTAATATGGT
>JAILBI010000102.1 GCA_024681175.1 Acholeplasmatales bacterium | reverse complement strand
TGTACGCATCTATTTTTTTCTTTTTATTTATTATTATGTTATAATAATATAAATTGGAGGATTCCTTTATGCAAAATAATAATATTTATTTAGAAGAATATCAGAAGAATATTGATGAGCTAAAATTAGTTAGTGAGGATTATAAAAAGGCTTTAGGAGATAAAAATGAATTTTCTAAGCTTTGTAATAATTTAATGAGCATGATGGAAACATTTTTAAAATTTGTTCCATCTGTTCAGGATGAAAGTGAATATGTTAAATTAATTTTAGATTTTTCAAGAAAGGTTAAGGATATAAGAAATATCAATCCAAGAGATCTTGAAGAAAAGGGAAGAAAAAGAAAAAAGATTTTAAAGAAAAATTATAATGAACATATTTTATATGTTAATTCATTATTTGATGAAATCATGAAAATAAATGATTATATCGATAATGAATTTGGAATTACAAAAGAAAAAAAGGAAGAAGAAAATAAAGAAGATAAGCAATGATAACGTTTTTAATTTTTAAAATTGAACTATTATTAAAAAAAGTTTCTTGTTTATAGTATTTATCTATTATAAAATAACAAAGTATTATATAAAAAAGGGGAACAATTATATATGCTTGAACAATATGAATCATTAATTAAGGTAAGACGTAAGGTTTTTGAAGAAGTAGCACGTCTTGCATATGAAGGTGGAGACTATAAAAGAATTGAGGAGCTACCTTATAAAATTGTAGAATATGATGAAGAAAAAAATACTGTATTTTTAGAACGTGCCATTGTTGCAGAAAGATTAAGACTTGCAATAGGTCTACCTGTTAGAGATGTTGAAGAGCATGAGCCTATTTCTAAAGGTATTGAGGATGCAGTAAAAGAAGAAAGATTCTATGAACCACCACTTGTAAATATTATCGATTTCGCATGTAATAGATGTCCTGAGGATTCATATTTTGTTACAGAGGTATGTCAAGGCTGTCTTGCACACCCATGTCAAAATGTTTGTCCTAAAAAATGTATTACATTTAAGGATGGCAAGTCTGTAATTGATCAAAATGAATGTCTTCATTGCGGAAGATGTGCTTCAGTTTGTCCTTATGGTGCAATAGTTCATCGTGAAAGACCATGTGCAAAGGCTTGTGGTATGCATGCGATAACTACTGATGAGCATGGTAGAGCAAAAATTGATTATGAAAAATGTGTATCTTGTGGTATGTGTATGGTTAATTGTCCATTTGGTGCAATCGCAGATAAATCACAAATTTTCCAGGTTATTCAAGCAATTAAGGGTGAAAATCCTGTTTATGCAATTATTGCCCCATCATTTGTTGGCCAATTTGGACCAAAGGTAAATTTAAAAACAATTGATGATGCTTTAGAAAAATTAGGATTTACAGGCATGCTTGAGGTTGCAGTTGGTGCTGATTTATGTACAATTGAAGAAGCAAACGACTTTTTAGAAAATGTCCCTGATAAATTAAAATTCATGGGTACATCTTGCTGTCCAGCTTGGTCAAAGATGGCTAAGATCGAATTCCCTAAATATAAAGATAATATATCAATGACAATGACACCAATGGTATACACTGCAAGATTATGTAAAAAGCAACATCCTAATGCAAAAATAGTATTCATTGGACCTTGTGCTGCAAAAAAGCTTGAAGCATCAAGAAAATCAGTAAGATCAGATGTTGATTTTGTATTAACATTTGAAGAATTATTTGGTATGTTCACTGCTAAAAATGTTGATTTTAATACTTTAAAGGAACGTCCACTTAAAAATGAAACTACAGCTGATGCAAGAGGCTTTGCTGTTGCTGGTGGTGTTGCACAAGCTGTTGTTAATCAGGCAGCTAAAATTGCCCCAGGTGTTAAAATTAATGTTGAATCAGCTCAAGGCTTAGTTGATTGTAAGAAGATGCTAAGACTTGCTATTGCAGGTAAATATGATGGCTACCTACTTGAAGGTATGGCTTGTCCAATGGGTTGTATTTCAGGTGCAGGAACACTTCAAAGCCCATCTAAGAGTAAAACAATGGTTACAATGAGCATGAAAGAAACACCAATTAAATCAGCTTATGAAACACCATTTAAAGAAAGATTATCTGATTTAGAATAAAAAATATTTGTTATGATATAATATTAAAGATTTAGTGAGGTTTATATGTGGATTACATTATCAATAATTGCCATAATATTATCATTAGGATTATTAATATTTAGTATCATAATGCTAATTAGATATAATAAAAAGAAAAAATTAATTAATAATGATTCTAAATTTAAATTAGATGAACGTGTTCATTTTACTTTAGATGATGTATCATTTTTTGGTAAAATCATTAAAATAATAAAAGAAGATGACAAATTATATTATGATGTTCAAATTGGAGGAGAAGCTCCAAGTGTTAAATATCATATAGAAGAAAATAAATTATATAAATAAGGTGACCAAGGTCACTTTATTTTTTTTATAATTCGATATTGATTTAATAAAAAATATCCTATATAATATTATTGAACGGTTGAACAACCATTCAAACGAGGTATTTATGGATAATAATTTAGAAAACATTAAAGACAAAATGCCAAGTCAAGATGAAATATATGATCTTGCAGAATTATTTAAAGTATTTGGAGATTCTACAAGAACAGGTATTTTATGTGCTCTTGAGAAAAGTGATTTATGTGTATCTGACATTGCTTCAATTCTTGAAATGAGTGTTTCTGCAATATCTCATCAACTAAGAGTATTAAGAGGAGCTAAGCTTGTTAAATCAAGAAAAGAAGGAAAGGATGTTATATATTCACTTGATGATGAGCATGTAACAGAAATTATTAAATGTGGCTTATCACATATTAATGAATAGTGATAAGCTATATATTTTAAATAACATTTGAATAATTGTTCAAATATAAAAAGGAGATATTTATGAAAAAGATTTATGATATTGAAGTAGATTGTGCAAATTGTGCAAACAAAATGGAAATCGCCGCTAACAAGGTTAATGGTGTAAAAGAAGCTAAAATTAATTTTATGGCATTAAAAATGACTGTAGAATTTGAAGAAGACCAAGATGAAAAGAAAGTAATGAAGGAAGTATTAAAGGCTTGTAAAAAGGTTGAAAGTGATTGTGATATAGCCTTTTAGGTAATTTTATGTCAAGAAAACAAAAAAAATTATTAATAAGAATAATAATTGCTTTAATATTATTTATTCCTGTCTTTATAATTGATAAAATTATTGATTTAAATACAGTATTTAATTCTGATTTATCATGGCTATTTCCATTAAGCATATATTTAGTTATATATATATTTATTGGATATGATATTTTAAAAGGAGCATTTTTAAATATCATTCATGGTAGATTATTAGATGAAAAATTCTTAATGGCTTTCGCAACCCTAGGAGCCTTTGCCTTAGGTATATATACAGGTATAAAAGGAGTAGAGGTAGAAGGCTTTGATGAAGGCTGTGCTGTATTAATTTTTTACCAAATTGGTGAATTTTTTGAATCATATGCCGTATCTAAATCAAGAAAATCAATTTCTAAATTAATGGATATAAGACCTGATTATTGTAATTTAGTTAAAGATGGAGAAATTATTAAAACATCACCAAACGAGGCTAAAATAGATGATATTATCATCATCTATCCAGGTGAAAGAATACCACTTGATGGTATTTTAATAGAAGGTGCATCAACACTAGATACAAAAGCAATTACAGGTGAAAGCTTACCAAGAGATGTAAATGTTGGTGATGAAATAATATCTGGCACATTAAATTTAACATCTAAAATTAGTGTTAAAATAACAAAAGAATTTTATGATTCAACAGTATCTAAAATATTAGAATTAGTATCTAATTCACAGGATAAAAAAGCTAAAGCTGAGAATTTTATTACAAGATTTGCAAGAATATATACACCTATAGTTGTCTTATCAGCTATATTATTAGCTTTAATACCATCATTAATTACAGGTAATTATACATTATGGATTTATAGAGCATTATGCTTTTTAGTTGTATCTTGTCCTTGCGCATTTGTAATATCAATTCCATTATCATTTTTCTCAGGCCTTGGTGCTGCATCAAGATATAAAATATTAGTTAAAGGATCTAATTATTTAGAAAAATTTAATAAAGCAAATATATTTATATTTGATAAGACAGGTACTATTACAAAGGGTAATTTTAAAATTACTAAAATAGAACCAGAAAATAAAAAAGAAGAAATATTATATTATGCATCAATGGTAGAAAAAGGCTCTTCACATCCTATCGCAAAATCAATAATGTCATTATCAAATAATAATATACCTGATATTGATATTATTAATATTCCAGGCTTTGGAATAAAAGGAATATATAATAATGAAACAATTTTATTAGGTAATTATAATTTAATGCTTAATAATAATATTAATTGTGATAATATTATTGAATCAGGAACTATCTTATATTTAGCTGTAAATAATATTTATAAAGGCTATATTTTAATAGAAGATGAAATAAAAGATTCATCAATAAAAACAATTAATAATTTAAATGAAAATAATTATAAAACTATAATGCTTACAGGTGATAATAAAAATGTAGCCCAAAGTGTTTCAAATAAATTTTATAATTTAGAATATTATTCTGATTTATTGCCACAAGATAAAGCTAAAAAGATAGAAGATGTAATTAATAATAAAAATAAAAAGGATGTTGTATGCTTTTGTGGTGATGGAATAAATGATGCACCAAGCTTAATGATTTCAGATGTTGGAATTGCAATGGGTGGTGCAGGATCAGATGCAGCAATAGAAGCATCAGATATCGTATTTATGGAAGATGATTTAGAAAATATAACATTATTAAAGAAAATTACAAAAAAGACAATGAGAATTGTTTATGAAAATATTATATTTTCTTTATCAATAAAAATTATTATTTTAATTTTATCATCACTAGGCTATGCCAATATGTGGATTGCAGTATTTGGTGATGTAGGAGTTGCAGTATTAGCAATTTTAAATGCTTTAAGAATTAATTCAAAATATAAAAAAAGTAATAATTCTTAAAATATACATACAAATATATCTATTGAAAAACGATAAACTATTTTATATAATAAAAAATACAGGAAGCCTATTCAACAGGCTACTCCCGTGATTTGGTTATATTCACAAGAGAAAGCACCGTTGCCGCGGTGTTTTTTCTTTCTCTTATGAATATAAATTAAAAATTAAATTTCTTGATTATGTTTTTAAAATATGTTATAAATAAATAAACAAGAAGCGATTTTTAAAATTAAACAGATTAGATTAAAATAATCTTTTACATAGATTTATTTTTAACGAACGGTAGGTAATCATATGAAAAAAATACTAAAATTAATTCATTTAGATCCGATTTTAATATTCTTATCAGAAAACGATAATATATATGATTATCGTCATAAAAGAGTATAAGAGTTATAAAAGATAATTAAAATAATACTGATATGAATTTAAAATCGGAGATGAAGTAAAGATGATTCATTTTTCATGTTTTGTCATATTAAAAAACTCCTTTATATTTAATATATTAAACTCCAACAAATTCACTTTATTTTAAATTCTTTTAAAAAAATAACTCATAAATACTAGGACAGCCTTGAAAAAGGCTGTCTTTCTTTTTATTTATTAGGAAATTTTATCTAGATATTTTTATTTGTGACACAAATAACGTCATATTGAATGATATAATTTTTTTAGAAAGGAGGCAAATAAAATTTAAATATAAAGTACTGAAACAAAAATTAAAATCTACAAGTGGAGAATTCTTTGTTTATAAATTTTTATTATCTAAATGTAGAAGTGTATATAATTGTGCTATTTCTAATATTAAAAAACATTTATAGAAAAAGTAGCGTATGTAATAAGAAAATAATTTCTAATCTATTACGTAGAGGTGTGAGCACACCAAGACGACTTCAAGTTATTTGAAGAATCAAAAATAGGAGCCGAAGCTCCTAGAGGTAAATTTTATTTACCTTTGTTCTCTATTGTTGTATAATTTATTGTGAGGTATAGTTTTATGTTTAATACACGTAGTAAAAAAGTACATCCGTATTTATTCATTATACTTTCATTTGTTAGTGTTATAGTATTAGGAACTATATTATTATGGTTACCTTTTACATTACCTGGATATAAATCAATTGGCTTCGTACATGCGTTATTCCAGGCAACAAGTGCGGTTTGTGTTACTGGTTTATCTGTAGAAACTTTATCTGAATTTACATTATATGGCAAAATAGTAATGGCTATATTAATGGAAATTGGGGGCTTATCATTTATTACAATAGCCGTATTCTTTTTCACTATCATTGGTGGAAAGATTGGTATATCAAATAGATTTTTATTAAAGGAAGCATTAAATCAATCATCTGTTAAGGGTGTTATTTCATTAGTTAAAAAAATTGTAATAATATCTTTTACAATTCAAGTTATTATTACATTTGTTAACTGGGTACCATTTCATGAATATGTATTAGAATATCGCCCTGATGTCCATGGTAATACAAATCAATGGGCTACAGCATTTGGTATATCAGCATTCCATGCGGATGCAGCATTTAATAATGCAGGATTTGATATATTTGGCGAAAGTAGTATGGAAATATTTGCATCTAATGCTGATACTACATTATCTTTAGCATCTAGATTAATTATTAATTTCTCTACTATAGGGGCCATTATATTAGGTGGTATAGGTTTCGTTGTTTATGATGATATAATTCATCATAGACGTTGGTCTAAATTATCATTACATACAAAAATTGTATTATTAACTACATTATTATTAACAGCATTAGGTACATTATTAATTAAATTTTCATCAGATATGCCTTGGCTTGAATCTTTATTCGCAGCAGTTACAACAAGAACGGCGGGATTTGCAACATATAACTGTGCAAATTTAATTAAATATCCAATAGCATTTATGTTAATGCTTATATTAATGCTTATAGGTGCATCACCTTGTGGTACAGGTGGTGGTGTTAAGACTACAACATTTGCGGTAGTATGTATTGCAATATTTAATTTTGCAAGAGGTAAGAAATCTAATAAGATATTCTATAGAAGAATTTCAAGTGATCAGGTTTCAAAAGCATTTGTATTATTATCAATTGCATTAATGATTGTATTAATATCTACAATGGTAATATTAGCAATTCAACCACATATGGGTACTAAATTATCATTTGATGAAGTATTATTTGAGGTTGTATCTGCATTCTCAACTACAGGATTGTCTATGGGTATTACAAAGGATTTATGCTGGGTTTGTGATATAGTATTATGCTTTGTTATGCTTATGGGTCGTCTAGGACCATTAACAGTAATGGGTATCTTAAATAAGAACTGGATGACAGATGCAAATGATGAAATAGATTATGTAAAGGAGAACGTAATAATAGGATGAAAAAGAGTTTCTTAGTTATCGGTCTTGGCCGTTTTGGTAGTAATGTAGCTAAAACATTAGTTGCACTTAATTGTGATGTTTTAGCTGTAGATATAAATGAAGAAGCAGTACAAGCTGTATCTAAGGTTGTAGGACAGCATTGTATTGTTGCTGATACATCTAAAGCATCAGTAATTAACGAAATCATGGGTAAAAATGTTGTTGACCATGCCGTAGTAGGTATTGGTAATAATTTACAAGCATCAATTTTAACAATCGTTAATTTAAAAAATATTGGTGTACCTAAAATTACAGTTCGTGCTGATATGGAAGCACATAGAGAATTATATATGATGGTTGGTGCAACAGAAGTTGTAGTACCAGAAGAAGCATCTGCAATTTCACTTGCGAACCAAATTCAATCAGATTCAACACTAGATTATTATAATTTATCTAAAGAATATGCGATTGTAAAAATCTCTGTAGGAGATAATTTCCAATCTAAATCTTTAATTGAATTAAATATTAGAAACGCATTTGATATAAATATCGTAGGTATTATTAAAAATAATGGTGAATTCTTTATTCCAAGAGGTACAGACCTTATTACACCAAAAGATATCGTTGTTGCAGTAGGAACAAGATTAAAATTGAAAAAATTTGATGGATTCTTAAATAGTTAAAATGAAAATATTATTGGTATATAACAAATATTCAGGCAAAGGCTTAAAAGAGAAAAAACTGAATAAAATAATTGCTTCTTTAAAAGAAACATTTGATATTGTTGATACCCATATTACAGAAGAAGCTGGAGATATTACAAAATATATTGCCCAAAATGGTGCAAATTATGATAATATTCTCTCTCTTGGTGGTGATGGATCAATACATGAGGCGATAAATGGCTTAATGCAGCTTGATAAAAAGCCTATTATTTCATTTATTCCTCTTGGAACATGTAATGATTTTGTAAAGAATTTTGGATATAAAAATATTAAAAAATCTTTAAAAATCATTAAAAATGGTGCTCCAACTGATATTGATATCAACATAGCTAATGATATTTATTTCACATATGCTTTAGCATTTGGTGAAGAAACTAACATGAGCTATGATGTTTCACATAAGAAGAAAAGAAAATTTGGTAAATTAGCTTATTATGTATTTGGTATTAAGCAAATATTTAAAAAGAGCCAATTAGTTACATTTAAATTCAATGGAGAAGAATATAAAAATGCCTTTATTTTCTTTGCATCTAAAACAAAGCACGTAGGTGGCTTTAGAAAAGGTGGTAAGGTATATTTTGATTCAGGTGATATAGATGTATGTATTATAAAGAAGAGCTGGAAGCCAATTGCCTTATTTAAATTCATAAGATTTATATTATTTAATAGAGCAAAATATAAATTTAAATTAAAAGAATTTGATATCATTAATGAACAAACAACACCATATAATATTGATGGTGATAATTTAGGTAATTTTAATGAATGTCATGTTAAAGTAATAAATAAAGCATTAAAGG
>JAILBI010000082.1 GCA_024681175.1 Acholeplasmatales bacterium | reverse complement strand
AAAGAGCGAAAACTCAACCGAGTTAACGCTCTTTAATTTCATATAAACACTACCCATCCATCCCCCTATTTTGGAGGAGGGGTATCCCCCTGATTTGGAATAGGATTTTATCCCCCTATCCCCCTAGATTGGTTTAGTGCCAAAGACTCTATCTCTTATACCTTAGTGCGAACACGTAACTTGTTTTTAAAAGTGATTTTGATTGTTAAGTAGATTTCTAATATATTCTATCGTAATTTTTTTATTTAAATAAATAACTATTTTTTTGCAGGCGTTTTGATAATAACAGCATTTGTTTTATAAACACCTAGAATAAGTGCAGGGACAACTTCTTCATTTATCGATATAATTTCTGCAACCTTAATTTGTGTTCTTTTCTTTAATACTTTTTTAGTTTCTACATAATCATCAGCAATTTTCCACCATTCAAAGCACCCTGTCAACAACATAATAAATAATAGAATTATTATAGGGATAAAAATCGCTGAAAAAACTATACAAACTGTAGTTTTATTAGTACCATCATTTTTTATTACACCAAATACTATGATTAAAGAATATGCGCTTATAAAGAATAATTCTAGTAAAAGTATTAGAATTGAATCAAATAAGTTATTAAAAATTTTTTTATTCAATTGAATCACCGCTGAATTTCTTTCTAATTAAATCTATTCTATTTTATTGGAAACGTGTATTCTTGTCCAAAAGCTATTCAATATCAATTTTTGAAATAGTGATTATGGCATATCTTATTTTTTTTCTATCATCCAAATAAAGATAATTACCATTTTGAAGAGTTATTTTTAAAACAGGATTTTTTAAATGATTACTTTTCTTAATATTAGCTACCTCAGTCCATAAATATTCGCTTATAGTTTTACCTAAAAATACAATCATAATAGAATTTTTAGTGATTATTACTTTTTGAAATATCCAATAAAAACCAATACCAAAATATAAAAAAGCAATTATTGAAGAGATAATCAATAGAATCCAACCATAGTTTTCATCGAATTGCAAGCTATATAAAAAACCAACAATAATCGGAATTTCTAATACAGCAACAACTCCGAGGCTAGAAACAGTTTGATATAAATTTTTAAAAAATTTATTTTTAAGCATATATTTATTTCCTTACAAGTTATTTAAAATTACAGATATCAAATAAGAGATAGAATCGTAAGTTGCTTCAATTCCACCAGCAATTAACCCAGACACAATTCTTAATGCCACTTTAGAATTGACATCAGCAGCAATTCTTCCCATTCCACTAGTTATAGTAGATGCAGCAGCACCTAAGCCGGCAAAAACATTTAGTGAACCCATTATAAATGAATTCAAGGTTGTATCACTATTAACAGTGAATTTTTTAAAGCCAGAATTATGCCATTCAGTATAGACAGTTCCTGCAAAATTCCCCAAGAATCCACCTGCAAATGAACTTATACATCCAGCAGCTAAATATCCAAAACAAGCAAGGTTTGTTGCTTCACTTGCAGCAGCAAATGCTAAACCGCCTAACCCTGCACCAACGCCACACAAAGCCCCTGATATAGCTCCACCCCAATATCCAGCTGTAAATGACCCACCGTTTGCTTCATTAACATATCCATTAATCATTGAACCTGCGCCTGCACCTATGAGTACTCCGCCTAATATACCACCAACACCAGTAGCTGATAATGCAATTCCCGCAATCACAGCAACTCCACTTAACAACCATTGCCACCATTCCGGAGAATGCCCGTCTCCATCAGAATACATAACAGGATTATTATTACAATAAGTAAATAGATTTAATCCACCTAATGTATCATAATCTAAATATGATATATCATGTATAGATATAAATCTCATTGTATCTGGATTATAAAATCTACTATTTAGATAATAAAGATTTGTTTCTTTATCATAATAATATGATCTATATCTTATTGGATTGATATTGGCTATATCATCTACATTTAATATTATATTACATTTACCATATACATCATACGCATATTTT
>JAILBI010000073.1 GCA_024681175.1 Acholeplasmatales bacterium | reverse complement strand
AATATCATATCCTAAATCATATCCAAGCTTTTCATTTAAATAATCTATTAAAGTTAATATATTTGGCTTTAATAAGCTATTTTCTCTATATATATCACTTTTAAATAATCTTTCCTTATCACCATCATATGATATTTTACCATTATTTAATACAACAACTCTTGTTGCATATTTATATACAATATCCATATCATGAGTAATAAGAATAATTGTTTTATGCATCTTCTTAAAAATATCATAAAACAATTCCATTATTTCTTCTCCTCCACGAGGATCAAGACCTCTTGTAGGCTCATCAAGAAGTAATATATCGGGATCATATGATAAAATGCCTGCAACAGCAACCTTTCTCATTTGACCACCAGATAAATTAAATGGTGATTTATTTAATAAAGGCACAATATGTAGCTTTTTAGCTACTGAAATAGATTTCTTTTTTGCTTCCTCTTGGCTAAAACCAAAATTAAGTGGCGCAAACATAATATCCTTTAATACTGTTTCTTCAAATAATTGATATTCAGGAAATTGGAATACATATCCTACTCTTTTTCTTATCTGATTAAGATTAGGATTCTTTCTTGGCTTTGGTGTAATTGTTTTATCAAAAACAGAAATATTACCTTTTGATGGTAAAATTAAACCATTTATATGACCTAAAAAGGTAGATTTACCTGAACCTGTTTTTCCTACGATCGCAATAAATTCATCTTTTTCATTAATATTAATATTTATATTATCTAACGCAATAGTAACATCCTTCTTTTTAGCGCCATGATAAAGATGAGTTACTTCTTTAAACGAAATTCCCATAGCGCCTCCATTAATTTTTCATTTTTAGATAATAAAGGATCATTTTTTGCAAGATAATCTACCTTTAAAGAAAAAGGCATATCTAAATTAGAAGATAATAATAATTCTCTTTCTTCTAATATTTCTTCTGCAGTTCCATCCTTAATAATAGAACCATTTCTTAAAACAATAATATGATCTGATAATCTTGCAAGCTCAAGATCATGAGTAATAGTAATAATAGTTTTATTATATTTTTCTCTCAAAACCTTAATTAATTCTATTATTTCTTTAGTTCCCTCAGGATCAAGCATGCTTGTAGCTTCATCTAAAATAATTGTTTCACAATCAAGTGCTAATATACCCGCAATTGCCACACGCTGTTTCTGACCACCAGAAAGTGTAACAGGCTCACGTTCTAGATATTTATCCATATCTACTTTTTTCGTATATTCTTTAATTAATTCTTCCATCTTTTCTCTTGGAACCTGATAATTTTCTAATCCAAAGGCTATATCATATCTTACATTATAGCCAACAAATTGATTGTCTGGATTTTGAAAAACAATTCCAATTTTTTTACGGAAAGATTGAATTGTTTGTTCATTAAAATCTTCACCATTATATTTAATATTTCCTTCTGTTGGAAATATTAAACCTACTAATAATTTAGCAAGTGTAGATTTACCTGAACCATTATGGCCAATAATAGATATCCATTCATGATCAGCAATCTTGAAGGATACATTATTTAATGCATGATCTTTTTTGTTATATAAAAATGAAACATTATTAACTTCAATCATATTTTTATCCTCCAAAATCCGTTTAATTATACTATAAAATAATAATATTTTAAAGAAATAATAAACTTGGTGATAAACACCAAGTATTTTTATTATCTTATAAAATTTCAACTTCACCAGAATGTGTATGATAAATACTACCTACAATTTTTACATCATGGTCTAATAATTCATTTATTATTTCACTTTTCTTTATTTTATTAATAGTATTAAATACATTTAATTTAGAAGCTAAAGTATTATCATTACAATTTCCTATAGCTCCTTTAATTTCATTAATAATAGATGTAATAAAGCTTTCATGATGATCTATTATTGCAGAATGTATTGCCCCACACATAGTATGACCCATTACTAATACTAATTTAGTATTTAAATGGCTTACAGCATATTCAATAGATCCTAATGCAAAATCACCAACAACATTACCTGCAAGTCTTATTACAAATAAATCACCAATGCCTGCCATAAATATATTTTCAGGTATTACTCTTGAATCTGAACAGCATATAATAACTGCATATGGATTTTGTCCATGATGATGTGTATGTAATCTTTTTTCTTTTGAAATATCTCCTCTATGATTTCTTTTAGCATTAATATAATCATTATTGCCTTCTTTTAACCATTTTAAAGCTTTATCTGCATCTATAACCATAATATTCTCCATAAAAATTTATTTTCTTAAATATATTTTAACATATATTTAGGTAAATTTGACAAAAAATAATTGTAAAGTATGCTTGACATTTTTTGATATATGAATATAATGATAGTTGAAAATGTTTAACGCTTTATAAGGAGAAAGAAGGCAATAATGATTATATTAATGCTAAAAGAAATCATAGAGGAGATATTTCAAAAGAAAAAAGATTACATACACATCATCATGGACAAAATCCATATGCAGT
>JAILBI010000069.1 GCA_024681175.1 Acholeplasmatales bacterium | reverse complement strand
GAATTAAAGAAAGAACAAGAAATGAATCAAAAATCTGAAGAAGATAAAGAAGAAAAATAAGTCAATTATCGATGACTATAATAAATAACGATAAAATATATAGGTAGGGAGCTGGTAAAATGAGTGGGTTTGCACAATATTATGTTGGATTTTTGCAAGACTTATGGAAAAACATTGGAGAATGGTTTTTAAGACATATCTCAATCATCGTTAAAATATTCTATGGTGACTGGTGGGAATCAGGCGGATATTTTGATGAACTTGGAAACGCAATTAGCGGATGGAATGCGCTAGATTATATAGCATTTATTCTAGTATTATTAATTAATATTGGATTCATAGGCTTATTAGTCGTACTTCTATATCAATTAATTCGTAGATATGTTAAATTTGCAAAAAGAGAAGTTGATAAAGATGCATTAGTTGAAGAAGTATCTTTATTAAACCAAAAAGTTGTAGAACTTATTGATGAAAAGAATAAGATTTTAGCAATGAGAGTATCTCAAATTGGTGCAGGTACTCAAGGTATTGCTGATTATGATGCATCAGGAGCAAGCTCAAAGAAGGGCAAAGAAGGAGCTTCACGTTTCTCAAAGCTTATTCGTGCTGACCAAGAAGCAGCTGAAAATCCAAAGATTACAGTTATGAACCAATCTGATATGGTAGATTTACCAGACTTAGTTGATAGATTCATTAACTTCTCAGCATCACAATTAAAATTATTCTATACAAGAGATATCATCTCTCGTTGGTTTGCAGGTCTTGCAACATCTAAGGTTATGATTCTTGAAGGTATCTCAGGTACAGGTAAGACATCATTACCATATGCGATGGGTAAGTTCTTCCAAAACGACACATCAATTATCTCTGTTCAACCATCTTGGCGTGACCGTTCAGAATTATTAGGTTATTTAAACGAATTCACTAAGAGATTTAATGAAACAGATTTCTTAAAGAGTGTTTACCAAGCTTCATATTCTGACACAATTAATCTTGTCGTACTAGACGAAATGAACCTCGCACGTATCGAGTATTACTTTGCTGAATTCTTATCAGTAATGGAAATGCCAGACGTAAGCGAGTGGAAATTAGATATCGTTCCTACATCTGAAACATCAGATCCTAAGAACTTAATTAATGGTAAGATTTTAATACCACAAAACATTTGGTTCATTGGTACAGCCAATAAGGATGACTCAACATTCACAATCACAGATAAGGTTTATGACCGTGCTTGTACAATTGCAATCAACAAAAAGGCAGACTTTATTGATGCTCCATATACTGAAGCTATCAATATGACAGCTGAATATCTTGATGATTTATTCAAACGTGCTCAACAAGGTTATGATTTATCAGAAGTATCAGCTCAAGCATTTAGTGAGCTTGACCAATTTATTCAAGACAAATTCAAGATTGCATTCGGTAACCGTATTATGAAGCAAATTCGTTTATTCGTTCCAGTTTATATGGCTTGCGGATTCTCAGAATTTGATGGTCTTGATTACATGCTACGTAGTAAGATTTTACGTAAATTCGAAATGTTAAATCTTACATTCTTAAAGAAAGAACTTGATGAATTATCATTATTACTTGATAGATTATTTGGTAAAGAAGAATTCAAGATTTCTAAGGAATACATTGAAGAATTAAAGAAGATGGGTTAATACCTAATCTTTTAAAAGGGGTGGTTTTATGGCAGCCGAACAATTGGATAATAATGAGCTTGAAGCTTATTATTCGAAGATATATAAAGAGCTCGACAGTAAAACAAATAGTGACCCTTATGGGAGTTATATTTATAAAAGAGTTAGTCAAGGACAAAAGACTGTATTAAATAAAACACAGTCTGAAATCCGTAATTTCGATATGTCTTTCTTAGACAAAATCGAATCTACTTATCCAGCTATCTTAAAAATTATGAGAAACCCAAAATCTTCTATTCGTTATGAACAAGAAGTTGTTGCGGTTGAAAAAGCTCGTAAGATTAACTCAGATACAGTAAGACATCTTTCCTCACATACTCAGTTTATTAAGGAAATTAGAAAGGAGGGAGATGTAATCCCCTCTAAGGTTCTAACTACTTTTGCTGAGGAAGAACTTGCAATATACGAAAATAGATTCATTAAATCTTTAGTTAAAAGAATGGAGATGTTCCTTGAACGTCGTTATGAAGTAATGAAGGTTTCACTTGAATCTTTCGAAACAGAAAAATTAGATGTAAAAAATGTATTTAATATGTCAGGTCAAGAAGTTACTGTAGGTGTTACAGTTGCTATTAAAAATGACCTTACTACTAATGTTGAAACAACAAAAGAGCAATTCGATAGACTTTGTCATATCCGTGAGCTCGTACAAGGCTTAAGAGGTACAGAATTCATGCGTGCTTTAGCAAAAGCTCATGATGTATTACCTCCTATTATGAAGACAAATATCTTGCTTCATAACCCTGATTTCAAGATTTGTTATGCATTATGGTTATACCTAGATATGGTTGATGGTATTGCAACAAATGTTGATACAAAAGAAAAGAGTTATAAATATTCTAAACAAATGAATGATGATATGAATGAAGTTATGACTTTAGCATTAACATCATTCTTAAAGAATAGAAAAATTGATGATGTATACGCATCAAAGAATTTCCCACAAAGAAAAGCTCCTAAGGAAATTATTGATAACGATACACAATTAGAATTAAATCTTGAAGCTGAAGATAAACAACTTGAAGATTATAAAATGAACCAAATCCTTCTTGATAAGACTGCACAATTCTTTGAGTCTTCAATGGAAGGTATGATGGAAACAGGTACTAAATTCAATGAATCAGTACGTGTTGTATATCGTGAAATGCTTGATATGCTAGATCAAATATATCCAAGAGTATTTGGTGTATATGATGAAGAGCTTGAAAGCAAAGATTTATATGAACAATTAGCTTTCGCAAGACAAAGATTATTAGTATATAAAATTGTTCGTCAAGCAAAGCAAATGAATATTGCCCGTATGGGTAAAGAAGAAGCTCAAATTGACAAAATCATTGTAAAGCTTCAAGAAAAGATTAAGGTTAAAGAATTACGTGATCGTGAAAAAGCTGAACGTCTTCGTCAAAAAGAAGAAGCTAAACGTCTTGCAGCAATCGAACGTGAAAAAGCAAGAGAAGCTAGAAAGCGTAGACTTGAACGTGCCGCTCTTGAAAAGCAAAAGCAGCTTGAACGTGAAAGACTTGAACAAGAACAAATTCTTGAAAATGAGAGCTCTGAACAAAGAGAGCAAAATGCTATGCTTGCTCCTTTAGCTGAACAAGAAAGAGATCATTTAAGAAAGATCAAAGAAGAAGCTATTAAAGCTCGTGAAAATCAGGCTAATCAAGATGCAGAACAAGAACAAGCGGTTCCTGTTAGACGTAAGGATGAATATGACGATCTTTCAATGGAAGAGCTTGAAAATTTAATGAACCAAAACGAACTTTTCAACGATATTCCACCTGCTAACGATGATTCTCAAGAAGCTCAATCTAAGAAAGTTATTTCTAAGATTAAAGCAAAGAAGGAAGCTCCTAAGAAGGAAGAAGCTAAGAAACCAGCTGCTAAGCCAGTTAAGAAAGCTCCTGCAAAGAAGGCTCCAGTTATTGATGAAAATAAAGATATCGAAGATATGTCTGCAGATGAATTAGAAGCATTATTAGCACAAAATGATGCATTTGGTGCTAATGACCTTCGTGATTT
>JAILBI010000060.1 GCA_024681175.1 Acholeplasmatales bacterium | reverse complement strand
TCCTAAAGGTAGGTTACCTACGTATTACTCACCCGTTCGCCATGGGAAGCAAGCTCCCCATTCGACTTGCATGTATTAGGCATGCCGCCAGCGTTAATCCTGAGCCAGGATCAAACTCTCCAAAAAATATATTTGGAGCATATTCTGCTCATTATTGTTTAAAAGAATTGTTTTTAATTCTTAACGTTCAAGTTCGTCATATATAGTTTTCAAAGATCGAATTGCACTTTTTTTTAATCGTGCTTTACTATATTATCACTTTAAAAATTAAAGTCAATTGTAATCTATTGTCTTTTATGAAAGTTAAACGTTTTCATAATAATTTTCATACTTTAATATAAAAAAAGACCAAGTATTTACACTTGATCTTCTACTAATATTTCAGATTCATTTGAATTTTCATTAATTTCTTCTATTTCATCAAAGGTAAATATATTTTCATATACACCCCTATGAACAAGACCTTTTATAGACCTTATAAGCATTATCAGTCCTACAATCATTAATGCCATACCTGTTCCAAATGTTAAAATTGAATAAACTATTTTATTATCAATATTTAATAATATTAATGTTGTAATTGAAAATGAAAATATTAATGTAACAGTTGTAACTAAACCAAAATCACTCATTATTAAATAATAAGGATATTTAGCTGTTTTAGATTTAATATAATTTAATATATTCATGACAATTCTTACAATAAAGAATATTAATTGTGCCGCAACAAATACATTAAATAAGGTTCCAGCCTTTTTAGATTCAATCATTAATTGTAATAGGCTTGATAATAATAAGGCAAATATTATTACAAATATAGAATCTATTACAAATATTTTATATCCTCTTCTAATACGCTTTTGCTTATCAAATTTTTTATTATTCTTCTCATATATAAAATTAATCAATTTTAATGTTGCCATTGATAAATAAAATACACCAAGACCAAAGAATAATTTATTTGTAGAATATTGCGTTAAATATATTGATGCAATTAAGCTTGTACCTACAATACCTAAAATAAAGAATATATTTTTATCCTTCATTATTTTAAAAAAAATTATCACAGCCCTTACAGGTCCTACATGCTCAGCATGAAATGATTTTGCAATTAACAATATAGGCATATAAACATATAATAAGATTATTATAAAGAATAATATATATGTTACAAGCATATATATATAAGCCATATTAGAATCTGCACCAGGTAATAATTTAGTAATGAAGCATATAAAGCTAAATAAATATACTAAAAATGATAATAAATCAAGACTCATAACACCAAAATCTTCATTTTTAATTGTTTTAATTCTATATATTAAGGCAAATAAATTATATATTGATGCTATAAATAATAATATAACACCTACAACTTCATATTCTACACTTTTAGCATATCCTAAAATAGATAGACCTACAGGCAAAACAATTGTAAAAAATGATACTAAAAATGATATTGCATATATTAAATTAACTTTTTTAGGATCATTAGGATGACTTCTTTTATATTTACCACATACAGCCATCATTATTATTGCATATAAAGAAAATCTTGCAGTAAATAAAGGCCATAAATTCCATGCTAAGGCAGCATAAAATATGCAATAAATAATTATTAATATATGTGATACATATGCAAAAAAATTTATTTTCTTTTCTTTCATAATATATACCTTAATAATATTATAAATTAAAATTAAAAAAGGTGCCACAAAAATGTAGCACCATATTATATTAATTTAAAACAATTACTAAATAATAATTTAGGTCCATGATAATTATTATTAATTATTTCTTCTTTTGATAATATTAAATTATTTAATACATCAGATAATTTAGCTTGAATTGAAAATGATGTATAAGGTGTAATTTTATCATTTTCATGTATTAAGGCAAGTCTTACCTCTCCACCTATATAATCATTAAATAAATCAACCTGTAAACCTGATAATGATACTAATTCTAAATAATTATTAACATCCTTAATATTTTTATTACCACAATTTAATTCAATAATATTTAAATTACCTGTTGGCTCTAATTTTAAATATGAAGCATATTGCTTATTTCCATATGAAGATATTATTTTACCATTATCAATTAATAATATATCCTTTAATGTTGTACCATCATTATCAAAATTAGATGATAAGGATGATGATTTTAATTTAGATAATAATTTTAATGTAATCTTATCATAATTATCATTATGACAAATAATATCACCTATTTTTAATTGATTAGATTGATTGTAAATTGTTTGATAATTTAAATCATGAATTATTTCTTCAAATAA
>JAILBI010000234.1 GCA_024681175.1 Acholeplasmatales bacterium | reverse complement strand
CCAACCAACTCCACCATCTAGGTTACTTGTAATAATGTATCTATAATAATCCCATTTAGCATATAATTGGGCATCTTCTATAATTACTTCATCAGTTTCGGAGCTTGAATCATATAAATCTGTAACAGATTCTACTTTTGAATTATCATCAAAATTACTATCTTTATACCAGCCTTTAAATTCAGCACCAGCTTGAGTTGCATTTTCAAATGTGAAATCATCTTCTTTTGTGAAATCTTTAGGGTTGTTGTTTGTTATTACATAACCATCAACATCTTCCATTTCACCTAAGTGATATGTTATTTTATAAGCCTTAGACCATTTTGCAACCAAAACTAAATCTTCAATACCTACATAAGGATAAACATATTCTACTGGTTCATAAAATACTTCATCATCATAAACAATTTTTCGATACCAGCCTAAGAATCTATATCCTTCTTTTTCTGTTGTTGGTAATGTAAATGGATCATCAGTATTTTTAAATGATGTTGGTGATAAATTATCAATTATAGTTTCTTCATCTTCATCAAGATAAGTAATTGATAATTCATCTTCAATAACTTCTGTTTCTACTGTAATTTTAATATATGCAGCATTATTTATTGCAGGAATAACGAATTTCTTTGTATTAATATCAATATCACCATATTTTGTTATTCGCGCACTAACTGATACTGTTTCATACATATAATATTTTAAAGATTTAATTTTATATCCATCATTTGGAGTACATATAATATTAATTTCTTCACCTGTTGATACAGAACTAGTTCTTTGATTATCTTTATTAGTTATATAAAAATCAGGTACATAAGAATTATTTTCTGTTCGAATTTGATATGATTTAGCATTTATTATACATGAAACAGTTACATCTGAATTTCTAACATAAAAATGAAAATCTGAATAAGTTGACTCTGTTATAAAACCATCATTATCTCTAATCTGCCATTTTACAAATTCATATCCAGGCTTTGCATCACAAATTAAATATATTAAATCATTATATTTAGCTTTAGTAATATTATCTTGAATAGTAATATCACATTTATCTAATATATTTTGATCAATTGTGATATTATATTTAATTTCAGTAATTACAGCACTAATAGTTACATTTTGATTAGGCATAATAAAATAATTGTTATTATTAACATTAATATTTGTTCCATCAGCACCTGTAACAATATAATGATCTAATTGATAATAATTAGAATTATTAATCTCGCAATAAAGTGTTACTTTTAATCCTGCATTAACAAGATCACCTTCTGTTTTAGCATCATATATAATAAAACCTAATTCTGGTTGTTCTATTTCAATTCCATATTTTTCATTTGATATCGCAACAAATCTACCAGATATAGATACATTTCCTTTAGGCATAATAAATATATTATTAGATACTTCTATATCATTATTAGAAGAATCTTTAACAATAAAACAATCAAATGAATAATTATCATTTTCATTATATGATAAATATATTTCTTCTCCTTCTAATGCTTTAGCTTTAGAAGCACTAATACGACCACCAGTTGATTGTGTAATTGTAATATTATAATATTCATCATCTTCTTCTTTAGTGGTAGTTGATTTACCACTAGGTGATGGTTTATCTTTAGTTGATGTAATAAATGGATGATCATTACTATCATCACCATCTTTACCACTAAAATTACATGAAGAAAGCATAAATATTAATGGTATTATAAATATAGATAAAATAATAATTAAAAAGCTCTTTCTTTTAACCATAAAGACCTCCTTATGAATTTATAAATCGATTAATGCTAATATTATTATAATTTAAAAGTATGATTTTTGCAATAAACCAAAGGTTTGTCTATATTCAACTTAAAAAGTTGGCAATTAAATTAAATAAAAAAAACCATCCATGTTGGGTACCCAACAAAGGATGAGTTTTATTGTTTTATTCAATTATTGGTTCAACTACTTCTGTTGTACCTTCATTTGAGATGGTTGCTTTCTTACTTACATTGTTTTCAATATATTCTAAAGATACTAATTTATCATTAAAAAATTTTATTTTAACATCATCATAATCTGTATCACCCATTCTTATATCTTTTATTTCATATTCATTAGTATCGTAATTATATATTAAATAATCTATAGGGTAAAATGGTGGAAGAAAAATGTATTTTGATAAATTAAAGGCAGTATATTGTTCAGATGAATAAACACTCCATATTCCTTGTTGATCACAATATGATACATCAAATGTGTAACGATATGTTTCTTCATCAAATTTATTAAATTTCATGAATTTTTTTAAAGATGTACCATCTTTTAATAAATATGAATTTAAAATCATTTGATTAGCTATTTTTATTGTGCCACTTACAATATCAGAATTATCATCTTCTATAGAATAATTA
>JAILBI010000229.1 GCA_024681175.1 Acholeplasmatales bacterium | reverse complement strand
TAATAATAAGCTTATTGATTTTCTCATAACAAATCCTTTTAATAATTAAACATCATATAAATGATATCTTTTTGTATATTTTTTGTCAATTATTACAAATTTAATGAGTAATAATAAAAAATATGGATTAGCAGTCATTTTGCTAATCCATATATATTTTATTTCTTTTGCTTTTCTTCTACTACAGGTGAGTTCTTAGTGAAAGATACTACTGAATTTGCAGCATTTTCTGCACCTTGCTTTGTAGAATATGATTCACCTACTGCACAAATGCGTCCGGCTTGTGAATATAATTTAAATTGATATCTACCAGTTTTATCTTGTACACACTTAAATGATCCTTGAGAAACATTCTCTTTAAATTTATCAATTGAATTCATACATCCTTTCTTAGATGTATATCCTTCCATTTGGCATAATATTTGACCATTAGATGCACGAAGTTCCCAGCTAAATTCACCATTGAAATCTTCATAAACGAATTTACCACCTTGTTTATCATCTGGTTTTGCAGTAATTTCAATAGGTGTTGCAATTGAAGCATCATTATCTGGTAATTCAATATCAACAATATCAGCCTTTAATGCAAATTTCTTAAATGATTCAGATGCTCTAACTGCACTCTTTTCAACATTATAATTTGCACTAATTGCTAAAGTTCTATAATTCTTAGATATTAATTTAAATTTATATTTTCCTCTCTTATCAGAGAAAATCTTAACATTTCCAGTTTCTAAATTTTTCTTTACTGCATCAATAGCCTTCATTACGCCATCCTTTGATGCATAAGTTTCACTTATTACTAATATTTCACCATTAGATGCTTTTAATTGATATGCATAACCATCTGCAGTTTGATAAACTTCATATTTACCATTATATGTTCTTCCTTTTTTAACTGGAACAACTGCAGTTTTCTTATTAGATACTGTCTTCTTTGGTTTTGCCTTTGGTGCAGCTTCAACAGGAACTTCTTCCTCTAAAGGAATTTCTTCCTCAGCTTCTACCTCAACTGGTGTTTCTTCTTCAGCTTCAGCTTCTTCTGTTTCAACTTCTTCTGCTGGAGTTTCTTCTATAGCTGGTGCAGCTTCAATAGGAGCTTCCTCTTGAGCTTCCTCAGGCTTATCTTCTTCGGCTGGAATTTCTTCCTCAGCTTCTTCACTTGCTTGTTCTTCAACTGGAGTCTCTTCAGCTGGAGCTTCCTCTTCAGTTTGTTTAGCTTCTTCGTTATTTTCTGCTGCTTCTAAAACTTCTTCTTGTGGTTCAGCAGGTGTTTCTTCAGCTTCAACTTCTTCTGTTTCTTCAGCGCTTTCTTCAACTACAGGCTCTTCTTGAACCTCTTCAACTGGTGTTTCTTTAACATTTTCTTCTTGTTCTTGAGTCTTTTCTTCTTCAACTGGAGCAATTACAATAGGTGTTTCTTCTCTTGCTTCAGCTTCTGAATCAGTAGCTTTTGTATCATCTACTTCATTTGAAGCTAATTCTTGACTTTCTTCTTCATTTGAAGGTTCTTCCTGAACTTCTTCAGTAGGTTTTTCTTCAGCAGTTTCAGCTTCTTGCACTTCAACAGCTTCTTCTTGTGCTTCTTCAGTAATAGGCTCTTCTTTTATTTCTTCAGCTGTTTCTTGTTCTTCAGGCTTTTCTTCTTCAACTTTAGCTTCTTCAACAGGTGCTTCCTCTTGAACTTCTGCAACCTTTTGTCTATTATCAGCTATAGTTTTATCATCTAATGCTTCTTTTTGACTATATTTTTTGTTTCTTGCATGAGCAATAGCTAATGAAATTACTAACCATAATGCAACAAAAGCTAAGGCAAAGCCAATAGATGAGAAAAATATAATATCAACTAATTTCATAAAAATCATAAAATCACCTTACCAATCTTAATTTGATAACTACATTTTATTATAAGATAAAATGTTAATATATTCAATTAAATAAATGCTTAATTAACATTTAAAAATTCTTTTAAAATGTTTAAAACTACATCAAAATCTAATGCTTTATTACATTGATCTTTTATCTTACTACTTCCTTGCATTCCTTTTATATAATATGGAATAAAAGTTCTCATCTCAAGTAACGCAAGATGTGTTCCTTTTAATTTTTTAAGCATATCATAATGATGACAAATAGTATTAAATAATTCTTCATTAGATGGCTTATCAATTATTTTACCTTCTTCAAAATATGCATTTAATTGCTTAAATAGGAAAGGATTTCCAATTGCACCACGACCTATTGCAATAGCATCACATCCTGTTTCTTCAAACATTTTAACTGCATCTTCTATATTATTTACATCACCATTACCAATTACAGGAATATTAACATTATCTTTTACAAGCTTAATATATTCCCAATGAGAATGACCCATATAGAATTCTGATCTTGTTCTTGCATGAACAGTAATTGCCGAAATACCTGCTTTTTCAGCTAATTTCGCAACATTTACAACATTTATACTATCCTTATCCCAGCCAAGACGAACCTTTAATGTTACTGGCTTTTTAACATTAAATACTATTTCTTTTAATAATTTATATGCATATTCTTCATCTCTCATTAAAGATGATCCAGCACCAGTTTTGCATACCTTATTAACAGGACAACCCATATTTATATCTATAATATCTGCATCAGAATTATTATCAATAAACATGGCAGCCTTAACCATAGTATCAATATCATGACCAAATATTTGTAAAGAAACAGGATGCTCCTTTTCATTTACCTTTGTCATGTTAAATGTTTTTTCATTTTTATAATATAATGCTTTATCAGAAACCATTTCACATACAGTCATTCCAGCACCATATTCCATCGCAAGCATTCTATATGCTTCATTAGTAATACCTGCCATTGGAGATAAAATGAAATTAGTTTTTAATTCAACATTTTTAATCTTTAATGCCATTTATTTCATCCAATACTTTCTTTAATCTTTCACTTGGAAGTCCAACTATATTATCAAAAGATCCTTCATATTTTAATACTAATTTATTACCAATACCTTGTATTGCATAACCGCCAGCCTTATCAAAAGGCTCTTTAGTATCAATATAATCATTAATATCTTTATCACTTAATTCTTTAAAATATACCTTTGATGATTCTACAAAATTATATATTTTATCCTTATATATAACTCCAACACCACTTAATACCTCATGGTATCTACCTGATAAGCTTTTAAGCATATTAAAACAATCTTCTCTATCTTTAGGCTTACCATATATTTTATTATCTAATACAACAATGGTATCACAGCCAATTAAAATAGAACCATAATCTTCTTCTTGATGGCTACTTGCCTTTTTTAAACCCATCAATTTAACATTTTCATATGGTGTTAAATTATCATCCATTGTTTCATCAACATTATAAACTTTAATTTGAAAATCATATCCAAGTCTTTTTAATATTTCTTTTCTTCTTGGTGATGATGATTTTAAAATAATATTTTTCATTGTCTTTCTTCTAATTCTTTCAATTTTAAATCATATTCAGGACATTCTCTTTTTAAAGAAATTACCTTATTATCCTTAATAAAACAGCTTCTTGAGGTTGCCTTAATACGTAATTCTTGAGAATTATGTTCTTTAATTTCATATGAAACAAATATTTGAATGCCGCTATATTTAGTTATTTTTAATTCAATATCTAAATCTTCATCAAATTTACATGCCTTAATATAATCAACATTAATAGATAAAATTGGTGAAATGATACCCATTTCTTCCATTTTCTTATAGCTAATACCTATTTGATCTAGCATAAATATTCTAGCTTCCTCTAAATAACATAAATATTTAGAATGGTGTATAACTCCCATCTGATCTGTCTCATGGTAATGTGTATGTCTTTTGTAAACTATCATATAAAATACCTCGCTAAGAATTATAAGATAATAACATTTTATTATCAATGATTTAAAAAATATTTTTTAAAACATACTAATATACTTAGTATATTTAGTATTTAATTGATTTTAACATTACTCTTTGTTATAATTTACAAGTATTCTAGGAGGAAATTATGGAAGAAAAATTAAATGACCAAGAGCTTGCAAGACGTGCTAAGCTTGAAAAATATAAAGAATTAGGACTTGATCCATTCGGACAAAAATTTGAAATAAAGGATCATTCTAAACTCCTTAAAGAAAAATATCAAGGATTAACTCATGAAGAGCTTGAAGCAAAAGATGTTTCTGCAACAGTTGCAGGAAGAATCATGTTTATAAGAAAAATGGGTAAGGCATCATTTTTCACTATTCAAGATAAGATGGGTAAAATTCAAATCTACATTAAAAAAGACAATGTTGGTGAAGATGCATATAATTTATTTAAGATGGCAGATTTAGGTGACTTCGTTGGTGTTGAAGGTAAGATGATGGTTACAATGACTGGTGAAGTTACTGTTAATTGTATGAAATATACATTCTTAACTAAGGCATTAAAACCATTACCAGAAAAATTCCATGGCTTAACTGATGTTGAAGAAAGATATAGACGTAGATATTTAGATCTTATTATGAATGAGGATGCAAAAAGTGTTGCTATCGCAAGACCAAGAATTATTCGTGCTATGCAGGAATATTTCGATGGTAATGGCTTCATTGAGGTTGAAACACCTGTATTACAAAATATTCAAGGTGGTGCTTCTGCAAGACCATTCATTACACATTTCAATGCACTTGATTCAAACTTCTATTTAAGAATCGCAACTGAGCTTCATCTAAAGCGTTTATTAGTTGGTGGCCTTGAAAAGGTATATGAAATTGGTAGAATCTTTAGAAATGAAGGTATGGATAGAACTCATAACCCTGAATTTACTACTGTTGAGCTTTATGAAGCATTTGGTGATCTATCTTCTATGATGGATTTATGCGAAGGCGTAATTAAGCATGCTGCAAATAAAGTATTTAACAAAACTGAATTTAGAAACCCATTTGACCCTGAAGGTGAAAAGATTGACATTTCTAAGCCATTTAGAAAAGTAACTATGTGTGATGTTATTAAAGAACAAACAGGTGTTGATTTCAAAAATAATGATTACACATTTGAAGAAGCTAAGGCTTTAGCTGAAAAGCATCATGTTAAGGTTGAACCTCAATTCTTCACTACAGGACATATTATTAATGCTTTCTTTGAGGAATATGGTGAAAAGACATTAATTCAACCTACATTCTTATGCGGTCATCCAATTGAAATATCACCTTTAACAAAGAAAGATCCTGAAGATCCTAGATTTGTTCAAAGATTTGAATTATTCATTGGTGGTCATGAATTTGCAAATGCATATACAGAATTAAATGACCCAATTGATCAAAAAGAAAGATTTATTGAACAATTAAAGGAAAAAGAACACGGTAATCAAGAAGCTAATGAAATGGATACTGATTTCGTTGAAGCTCTAGAATATGGTATGCCTCCTGCAGGTGGTATTGGTATCGGTATTGATCGTCTTGTTATATTCTTAACAGAATCTGATTCAATCCGTGATGTTATTTTATTCCCACAAATGAAGACAAGATAATGGATAATAATATTTTAAGCATATATGAAGATTATTATAGCTTTAGAGAAGAAAATAAAGATATCTTTAATGAATTAATAAAAAGAAATAGTATAGTCATTAAAAGATTTTCTTCTGTAATAAGCGTAGTAGATTATCTTTATTATAATTCAAAGGTATCAAAGCTTACTGAAGATGAAGAATACATCTTCTCTTCTGGCTTTGATTACATAGTAGATGAAATTGAATATATAAAAATCATGCTTCATGAATTAAATAATGATTATAATGAATTTGAAAAATTAGCTCCAACTATTAATCTTTTACTTTATATCAATGATGTAAGACAAGAAATAAATGATATAAAGAATGCTAGCTTTAAAGCTAAAGAAAAGGATGTAATAGAACTTGAAGAAAAGGTTCAAGGTTTATTAAGAGAAAGAAAAATAGCTGATGAAAATTATTATGGAGCTATAAATGAGCTTACATATGAAATATTTGATTTAAATGATATTGAATTAAATACAGTTAATTCTATATTTTATGAAATAGCTTTAGAATATAATATTATTGACGAAGATGAAGATAATAATATATATAATGAAGAAATCTTAAAAAGGATAGAAAAATAGGGAGGTATATATGACAAATTTTCAAGTATATAAAAAGACATTGTCCTTTTCACTAATCGGCTTTTTAGTTGATTTATTAGTATTTGTTGGCTTCATTGCAATATGTGCGCTAGGCTTCATCATTGCGGATAAGGCTTTTGATAAGGGCTTAATTGGCCTTGCATTAGGATTTGTAGTTGCTGTTGTATTTTCTATATTAATGAATATATTTGTAAGCAATGTATTAAAAGCAGGTCATATTGCGATGATTACAAGAGGTGTAACTGAGGATGCACTTCCTGAAAATGTATTAAGTGAAGGTAAAAAGGCAGTTAAAGAAAGATTTGCAACAATCACTGCATTTATATTTATCACAAGAGCAATCAAAAATATTTTTAGACAAATTGGAAGAATTGTAACAAAGGTTGGTACTGCTGTTGGTGGTGAAACTGGTGGCAATATCGCTTCTATCATTAATTCTGCTGTTCAAGTTCTTTTAGGATATTTATGTGATTGCTGCTTAGGCTGGGTTTTCTATCGTAAAGATAAAAATGCAGCAAGAGCAACATGCGAAGGTGCAGCAATTTTCTTCAAGCATGGTAAGACATTATTTAAAAATATTGTAAGAATATTTGGTCTTGGCTTATTATCACTTGCAATAATTGGTGGCGCATTCTTTGGAATTGGCTACTTAATTTCATCAACAATGCTTAAAGGAGCATTTGATTCTTTAGCAGGTGAAATTGCTGAAGCATCTTTAAGAAATGATTTAGATCTACCACAAGCACTTATGGAACCTAAAACATTAATGCTAATTGTATCAGGTGTTGCAGCATTATTCATTTGGAATATCATTCATTCAGTATTTGTTCGTCCATTCATCCTAGTTGGTGTAATGCGTAACTTCACTGCTTCTGGTATTAAAGAAATGCCAACTGAAGCTGAGCTTAATGAGCTTGATAAGAAATCTCCAAGATTTGCAAAAATACATGCAAATGCAATTGAATAAAAGAAATAACGGAACCTACTTGGTTCCGTTATTTTTATTATATACACGCTCATATACTTCTTTTATTTGCGCACCTATTTTATCTAATGTTCTTTCTTCTACTACTTTATATGCATTATCTGTCATATTAGACATATCATTATTAAATATATAATTTAATTTTTCAATGAATTCTTCGTTATTCTTACCCTTTAATACATGCTCATTATCTTTTAACCATGGATTAAATACAGGTATATCTCTTACTATTACAGGTAATTTAGAAGCCATTGCTTCTAATACTGCTATACCTTCATTTTCTTCATGGCTTAAAAATAAGAAGCAATTTGCTCTATGGAAAGCACCTCTTAATACCTTAATATCAACATATCCAGGCATTAATACATTTTTAGGTCTTTTTTTAATCGCACGAAGTATTTTTAATTGAGTTAATGTTTTATTTAAATGCCCAAACCAAATAAATGTTACATCTGGCATCTTTCGTGCTATTTCAAAGAAATCTCTAATTCCTTTTCTTTCAAAATATAATCCTGCACATATAACTATTTTTTGATCCTCTGGTAATTTAAATAAATCATCAAAGGCTTTAACATTTTCTTCCTTATATATATAATCTTCTAGCATAATACCATTAGATATTGCATATATAGGACAATTAACACCTTTATATTTACTAATTAAGCTCTTTGAATATTCTGTAGGTGTAATTATTGCATCTGCACTTCTATATAATCTTAATATATAACGATTATAAAAAGGTTGTACTAAACGCCATAATCTAAAAGAATATTTAAAATCTTCTTTTGTTGAATGGCCGTGTGCAATAATAATCTTATTATTCTTTTTTAATTTCTTAATCAATTTCATTGATTCATTAAAATATGTATTAACATGTGCAAAATCAAAATCTTCTTTTGGATCTAATGTATAATCAATATTAGCTAATTCTAAAGCTTTCTTTTGATGTGATAATGCACGACCAATTCCAGATTGTTTAATTTGTTTTTGTTTTTCAAAATATAATAATACTTTCATAATATCACCAATAACAATTAGATTATATCATAATAAAAGAAATAAAAAGACATATATTTTAACAATATAAGTACGATGACAAAAAATAAATGGAGCAGTTTGCTCCATTTATAATTTTAAATTATTTTTCACCCAATACAACAGGAGTTACCTTCATTGTATGAAGCTGTGGTAAATTTGCATATGTATATACAAATCCTTCAAGTCTTACTAAATCACCAGCTGTTAAATTTAATACTTCATTATATACAGATCCTGTTTCATTTGAATATTGAGAATTTTCAAGATATGATTCTACACAGAAATCATATGTTGTAGTATCTGTTCCTAGTGCATTCTTTACTGTGTAATATAAATCTACACCAGCACCTGTTGCAGTACCATCAGCAACTGGAGTAACAACTTCTACAGTAATAGCAACATATTGATTTGGATAATTTGCCATATCTGCAATTGAATTTACAGAAACTGCTTCATAAGTTTTAGTTCCATTTAATTTTGTCCAAGTTGCATTATCAGCACCGTCACTTGGCTTACCTGCGATTTCTACTTCTCCAGACCAAGATGTCTTTTCACCAGTGATAGAAATCTTTTGACCAACAACTAAATCATTATTATATTGATCTTGTGTACAAGGAAGGTTATAAACATAATAACCACCATTATCATCTCTTAAATAGAAAGATGCTGCATCTCCCCACCATGTATATCTTGCGGCAATATAAGCTTCAATTGTTACAATATCACCATCTTGTGCTGCCATATATTCAGCATAAGATAAAACTGTTGCTTCTTCTGAAGTAGATGTTACAACTGAAGATGTTTTATCACCTTTCTTATCATCTTCTTTCTTTCCACAAGAAGCTAATGCACATAATCCAAGTAATGCAAATGCTCCTCCTAATAAAATATTTCTTTTTTTCATTTTTTATTCTCCTTTTTTTTATACATTTCTTAACAAAATGATATTAAAATACACTAAAATTATATATTTTTCTCAAGTGGTTGTAAATGTTTATGATTTGATTTTTTTCTTTTTCTTTAGTCTTTCTTTAATTATATATATTATTATTTGTAACCAAATAAGACCTAAAATAATAAATAATATTATTTCAATTATTATATTTGATTGAACCTTAACATCATCTTTTATTTTATCTTCAGAAAGCTTATAATTTGTAATTACTCTTGAATATAAGTCATCTAACTCTTCATTAGTATAGGAATTTTGTTTTGATTTATGTGCAGTCGCACTTGAAATAAGCGAGCCTGCTGCTTGTCTTACATCTGCAGATCCATTAAATACTGATGTAATAAATGTATTTGAAATATTATTTAATACAACCTTTGATGCATCTATTACTACCTGATTATGTGAAGAATCATCATTTTTTAAATAATTTTGATATTCTTCACTTTCTCTTGCTGATTTAGTTACAGGAATATATCCTTCTGTTTGTGGATATGCTATTTGTATTGAATCAGATAATAAATATTGAGCAAATAGCCATGAAGCTAATACTTCACCTTTATCTTCCTGATTTAATAAACAAATAGATGGACCTTGAGATATCATCTTTGGATTTGATACATTATGCTGAGGAATCATTCTAACTGCTGTATCAAAATCATCACCCTCATGTGTTGAACCTGCATCGGCTGATGTTGCATCAATTCCAACCCATGATGCACCTGCTGTTGAATCAATAATCATTAATGATTCCCATTTATTAAATCTATTCGCTGGATATGATATTTTAGTAAATGTTTCATATAAGCCAGCTCTTGCTTTTTTCTCTAAATCCTTTAAGAATTCTTTAGTTGTATCATTAAATATATAAATATATCCATCATCATCTGTAAATTTTAAATCTCTTTGCTTTAATTCTTGAATAAGCCAGTTATCATTTGATTTATAAATAAATGGATATAATGTATTACTTGAATTATTTGGAATATTATCTTCTTTTGCTTCTAATGCTGCCTCTGATGCTGCCCAAACAAAATCCCAGGTAGGAATATCAGGAACATAATTATCATTATATGATGTTATTCCATATGATGAATATTTATTAATGTCTAAATATCCACCATCTACTAGCATTTTTAAATAAGTCTCATTAATATATACACATTCTGATGATCTAACGAAAGGAATTGTATATAATTTATTATCTATAATTCCTTCCTTTAAATAAATGTCATATATATTATTTTTTCCTATTGGCTCATATTTTAATTTATCACCATTAAACCCAAATGATGAATTATTAATTAAATCATCTAAAGCTACAATAATATCTTCATTAGTTTGATATGTTGCAACATGATCCGGATAAGAAATACAAATATTTGGTGGTGTTCCAGAACCAATATTTGTAATTACATCTCTATATATTGAATCATAGCTAGAATAATTTCTAATTGTTATATTAATATTTGGATATAATTCTTCAAATTCATCTATTGCTTTTTGATATATCTTTGTTTGAGAGGTACTTCCATCATTTTTTGCCCAAAATTCAATATTATAATTTTTTGATTCATCAAAATTATTTGGGACCTCAAATGATGCAACCTTATAAGGTGTGTGACAAGATGCAAGAGATAATATTGAAAAAGCAATTCCTAATAATAAGAAACTTTTCTTCATATAATCACCCCTTTGTTCCTGTCTTAGAAACACCAGACATGATTTCTTTTCTAAATATGATAAATAATATAATTAATGGTAATGATACTATTACTACTGCAGCCATCATTGTTGGAATATTATCTCTTCCTCCACCTGATGATCTTATAACCTCAATCGCATTAGATACTAAGAAATATTTTTCTGAAGTACTAATTAATCTTGGCCATGCATATGCATTCCAGCATTCAATTAATTTTAAAATAATAATTGTAATAATAGTTGGTTTTGATAATGGAACTAATATTTTCATTAAATATTTAAAATCTGATGTTCCATCTACCTTTGCAGCCCAATAAATTGAATCAGGCACCTGCATGAAGTTTTGTCTTAATAAATATACATAAAATACACTCATAATAGATGGCATTATTAATGCAAAGAATGTATTTCTAAGGTCATATGATGGGTTTGCAAATGTAGTGTAATTAGTGATAATTACAAGCTCATTTGGAATCATCATTAAAGCTATAAATAAAGTAAATACTATATTCTTTCCTTTAAAATTTAATCTTGCAAACGCAAATGCGGCTAAAATAGTTACTACGACAGTTAATAATGTAACTGTTATAGATACTATTAAAGTATTACCTAAATCTCTTAATAAATTATATCCTAATAAAGCATCCTTATAATTATGATAAATTGTATCTATTCCTGATGATGAATATAATTGTGGAACAGTTTCACTTGAATAATCTCCAAGTGATTTAAATGAAGTAATTATCATGTAATAGAACGGAAATATTACAATTACACCCCATAATACTAAGAATAAATATGCAATTATATATTTTATTATATTAGAGGCTTTACTTTTTTTAATTTCATCATTAATGTTCATAAATACCTCCTAACTATAATAAACTTTCTTACTACTTATTATCATGTTGATAATAGTTATAGTTAAGACTATTGAGAATAAAACAATTGCGGCAGCTGATGCATATGATGGGAAACCACCAACACCATATAATGTTTCATATATATATCCAACCATTGTATTCATTCCTGCACCATTCAAATCAGTTCCGAATAAGGCAACAGCTTCGTTATATTGCTTAAATGCACCTATAAAACCAGTAATAACAAGATATGATATCATTGGTGATATCATAGGTATTGTAACTTTTCTAAATGTTGTCAATCTTGATGCACCATCAATCTTTGCAGCATTATACATTTCTTTTTTAACACCTTGAAGGGCACCAATTAAAACTATAACCTTAAATGGCATAACATTCCAAATAATTAAAGAACATAATGCAAACATTTTTGCAGCATAAGGTCCTTCAGATGAAATAAAATCAATAGGATCTAAACCAAATAATTTAAATATATTATTAATTAATCCTAATTGATTATTATCAACCTTATTAAACATAACCATAAATACCATACCTACGGCAATAGTATTAGTTACATATGGTAAAAAGAATATTGTTTGAAAAAATCTTTTTAATATTTTTATAGAATTTAATCCTACCGCAATAAGTATTGCAATAATTGTAGATAAAGGAACTGTAATTATAACTACAATTACAGTATTTTTAATCGCATTTAAGAAATTGGCATCCTTTAATACATAAATATAATTACCAAGACCAATTCCTGTTCGTGGTGATAAGAAACTATAATTTTCTTCAAAGGAATAAGTAAAAACATCTATCAAAGGATAGATCATAAATATAGCTAATAAAATTAATGCTGGTGCTAAATATAACCAGGCTTTTAAATTATTCCTATTATCCATATAATCACCATATATTCTCTTTTAATTTTATCATTAAATATTTTCAATATAAAGAAAAAGCGATAATAAATTATCGCCTTTTAAATTAAATCTTCTATTTTACAGCCCAATTCTCTTGCAAGATTATATACTGTTTCTACTTGGGCTTTTGCAATATCAACAGTTTTTTGTTCATATGATTTTATTGTTCTTAGAGGAATATTAGTAATCATAGCTAATTGTGATTGACTTAAACCTTTCTTTTCTCTCATTATTTTTAATTTAGATGGTATGTTTAATCTTTTCTTAAAAAAATCAACCATATGCATAATATCCATCTCGTGGTATGGAAAATAATTCATGAGCAATTCCTTTAGTGATACTTTATTAAATATATATTTGAATGATATATTAAAATACCATGCAATATAACATAAAACATATCCAGCCCAATATTCTGGAGTCGCAAGAGGTGAAACATCATATTCTTTAGGATCCTTATCGAGCATAATAGCTAATAATTCACAAGAAGATTTTCCTAAAGAATAATTCATATAATTCTTTTCAAATGCACTTGAAATTATTGAATTAATAAATAAATTTTGAAATTCATCCACATCTATCTTTTCATATACTAACGCAAGTTCAACTAATTCAGCTAATTTATTTTGTAATAAAGAAAGGTAAAAATCATCATATGGGTGTATCATTTTTTTCTTCCCCCTCTTATAATATCATTTAGATAAATATCATCTATAGATGTAGATAATCTTCTACTATTCTTAAATTTATTTTTTGCATCTTCATTTCTTTTTTCTCTTAAAGAAAAATAAATATCTTTCTTTGCAACAGTATATCCAACAAATTTAAGATTATCGAATGCCTTTTTCGATTTTAAAACTATTTGTTCTCCTAAATTGCCTAATTTAAGTGCTTCTTCTAATCTTCTAAGAGAAATAATATTATTTAAAAAACTATCTGCAAAAGAAAAATATGAATCATCAGCTCTATATCCAATAATTACATCATATTCATCATATGGTAAAAGATAATTATTGAGTAAATATTCTTTACCTAACTTAGCTATATCATTTCTAATATTGAATGTCCTGTTTTTTAAAAGTAGTGCAATCCAATTTAAAACATTTCCTTCTTTTGAAATATTAAGTATTTTAAGATTTGATAAATCTAATTCATATTCATTTGCATATCCATCATGGTTTATATCTACTGCCCATTCTTTTGCAAGTTCAATGTCTTCAGTCATATAAAATCCTAATCCATAATCATTATATGGTTTTCCTTTTCCATATTCCGGATTATTTATTATATTTTCAGAACCATGATATACTCTAATTTTTTTGTTCATACCATCTTCACCCAAATTTATTGTATCATCGCAATGTCACAATGTCAATTATATTAGGACATTGTAATGTCACAGTTTGAACAAAAAAAGAAGAGATTTTTCATCTCTTCTTCATTGTTTTATTTTACATCTAAACTATTTATTGATCCATCTGGATTTGGATGTGTTGCAAGATAAGCTTTAATTTGTGCAGCTTTACCAGCTTTCATACCTGGCTTACACATATTAAGATTTTCTGCTTCTTCAGAAACAATTGCTTCTGCATAATTTCTGCATCCTGCAAATCCACAAGCACCACAATTGGCACCTGGTAAGATTTTTTCTATATCATCAATTCTAGTATCTGCTTCAACATGGAAAATCTTTGAAGCAATTGCTAGACCAAATCCTAATAGAATTCCTAAAACTGTTAAGATTAAAACCGCGAATAATACTTCTTTCATTTTAAGTTCTCCTTATCTATAAATTTATCTCTAATTTTACAATCAAATCTTCCACAATTAAGACAATTTTCTTCAGTAACTTCTAAATCCTCACAACCCTTTGGCTTTGGAGTTTTTTTATTTATTAAGAATGAAATAATAAATACAGCTACTAAAGTTGCAATTAATATGATTGATATTATTAGATATACTGTTTTCATGAAATAAATCCTGAGAAACCAAGGAATGCTAAAGCCATAATACCAGCAGTAACAAATGCTAGAGGTATGCCTTTAAATGCTTTTGGAGCATTTGCTGCATCCAAACGATATCTAATTGTAGAGAAGATAAATATAACTACTGCAAATCCAACACCAGTACCAAGGGCACTTGCCATTGAATCTGCAAATGATAAGCTTTGATCTGTATTACCTTGAACAACACCTAATACAGCACAGTTTGTTGTAATAAGTGGAAGGTATATACCAAGTGCTTTATATAAAGATGGAGAATACTTTTTAAGTATCATTTCAATTAATTGAACTAATGATGCAATAACTAGGATATAAGTTATTGTATCCATGAATGGAATACCTGCAGCCTTTAATAATTGATATATAGGCCAGCATACAAGTGATGCAACAAATATAACTAATATAACTGCAACACCCATACCAATTGATGAAGATGTTTTCTTAGAAACACCCATAAATGGACATATTCCATAGAATCTAGATAATATTACGTTATCTATTAACATTGAATTGATAATAGCAAGTACAAATGCAACTATATATGTCATACAGTCACCTTCTTTTCTTCTTCAGAATCTTTTGTTTCTTCTGAAGATGCTTCTTTTTTATCATCTTTTACTTCGTCTTGTTTAACTTCTTCTTTTGCTTCTTGCTTTGGCTCTTCTTTAGTCTCAGTTGAAGCTTCAGCCTTATTTTCTAAAGCTTTTGCTTCTTCAGCCTTTTTGTTTTCTTCCTCTAAGGCTTTTGCTTTTGCTGCTTCTTCAGCTTTCTTTCTATTTTCTTCTTGCTTTTTAGCAATAAGCATTTGAATTCTTTCTTGTTTTAATCTTTCAGCCTTAGCTGCTTTTCTTTGACCAATATATGCAACTACACCTAACACAATACCAAATGTTAAGAAACCACCAGTTGGCTGTGTTAATAATGAAATTGTATATTTTTGTGGAATTAATATAAGATGAATTTCTTTAATTGGGAAATATACACCAATTGCAAATCCACCAGTACCAAAGAATTCACGAATAACTGCAATAACAACTAATGCAAGTGTATAACCAATACCTGAACCAATACCATCAAGTAATGATAATCCAACACTATTCTTAGAAGCAAATGATTCAGCTCTTCCAAGAATGATACAGTTAACAACGATTAATGAGATAAATACACCTAAGCTTTGATATAAATCAGGTAAGAATGCCTCTGTTAGCATTTTAACAATTGTAACGAATGTTGCAATAATGATAATGTAACAAGGAATTTTTACTTCTGCTGGAATTAATTTTCTTAATAAAGAAATTAATACATTAGAGCATACAAGTGTAAATATAACTAATAAACCCATACCTAAAGCTGACTCAATAGATGTTGTAGTAGCTAAGGCAGAGCACATACCTAATAATGATACGAATACGGGATTTTCTTGAATGATACCTGCAATTAAGGTCTTCTTAGAAATAGACTTTTTATTCTTTGTTTCTGTCATATCTAAAACCTACCTTTCGCATCATCTAAAGCAGATTGAACTAAATTTCTAACTAATGTTGCACCATATGTTGCACCACATTTAACATCAATGCTAGAAACATCAGCTTCACTTAATGATGAAACATCAGCAATTTCTTTCTCATCATAAGGACTAATTGTGATGCTATCACTTTCGCTTTGAGGATAATTCTTTCTAACATGATCTGCAACCTTAGATGCAAATGATTCTGTATTTGATAAGAATTCAACTTGTTTACAAACAGGTCCTTCTTCAATTGCTACCATTAAAGAAATTCCGCCATAAGCATTCTTTCCTTCAACAGTATAAACAAATCCTAAAATATTATCATTAGAATCATGAATTTCCATAATTTTGATAATATCTGAAGAAACACCCTTTAAATCTTCAATTTCTTTTGAGTTTTTAGAATCATATTCTGAATATAATTCTTTATAAATCTTTTCTTCTTTAGCTTTATTATTATCTTTAATAATTGGAGATGTTAATAAGTTAAATAATGAAATTATTAATGCACAGAATAGGGAAATTGCGCCTAGAACTGAAGCTATTTTTACATATTTCATCTAGAACCACCCCCTACATACTGATGCAGAAACAATTACTGATAACACAGCAAGTGTTGATAATGCGATAACGCATTGTTGCCATGTATAAGTATTTCTTCTACCCTTCATGAAATAATCAATGCAAGGAGTAAGCATATTAACAATTAATATTGAGAAGCATACGCCCTCTGGATAAGCACCCATGAATCTTATCATGGCTGCAAGTGCGCCACCTAATAAGCCATAGAATACTCTTCCGAATTTCGTAACTGGAGATGTTACAGGGTCTGTAATCATATATACAGCACCAAATAAGAATCCACCACCTAAAACTTGGTAAAGGAACATTTCACCAACATTGCCTTCATCAAATTTTAATTTATAGCTTAATACTGCAACAAATGCAATTACAGAGAAACCAACAACGTATGATAACATAGCTCTAAAATCTGCACTTCTTCTAATTAATAAATATAATGCACCTACTAATATTAAGATAGTACAAACTTCACCCATAGAACCAGGTATAGTTCCAAGGAACATATCTAATAATGAATATTGACCAGTTGCAGCTAAACCTGCTGATTTAGTTACTCCTAAAGGAGTTGCACCTGTAACAACATCAAATCCTTTCATACCAGGATATGCTTTTGCAAGTGTATCACCAAAGCATACTGCTACAAAAATTCTTCCTGTTGCTGCTGGGTTGAAGATATTTTGACCTAATCCTCCCCAGATCATTTTACCAAAGAACATACCAAATGCTGCACCAATGAATACTACATACCAATCACATCCTGCTGGAAGTAGCATTGCATAAATATATGCTGAAATCATTGGAGCAAGTATATTGTTAATTGTAAATGTGGCCCTTACTCTTCCAAAGCCTGCTTTAGAGAATAATTCTTTGACCTTCATATCCTTAGGCCACTTAATAATCATATTTGAGATTAATTCAATTGAAAGCATTGTTCCAATTGAAATAAGATAAACATATATAGCATCCCAACCATAAAATACGATTGATAATACAAGAATTGGGAATAATGCAATTAAAACATCAATCATCATTCTCGCAACGCTAACATGTTTTCTAATATAAGGAGATTGGAATGGTATTAATTTCATTTCTTCTTCATACCTCCAATCATTGTTTTAGCTTTTCTACAATAATCAGTTAATGGAATCTTACTTGTACATGTATAAGAGCACATACCACATAAGATACATGATCTAATATTTAATTTATAGAAAAGTGATTCTTTATCACCATTTTTTACAGCTTGCATAATTTGAACAGGTTGTAATCCTGCAGGACATGAATATACACAAGATCCACATCTAACACAAGGTTCTTCCTTTTCATTATGTGCATTTAAGACTATGCATGATGTACATGTCTTAGTAACTACTGCATCATCTCTTACAAGGTTAGCACCCATCATAGGTCCACCTAATATGAGATATTTATCCTCATCACCCTTATATCCACCACATTGATCAATTAATTCTTTTAGTGATGTACCAACTCTTACACGGAAGTTAGTAGGGATATTGATTCCGTCACCTGTTAATGTGAAATATCTTTCATATACAGGCATATTCCATCTAATGGCTCTCCAAAGACCTACTACTGTAGATACATTTAACACAAGTACGCCATATTTTGAAGGTAATACTCCAGATGGAACTTGAATTCCAAGTGCTGATTTAATAAGCGCAATTTCCCATCCTTGAGGATAGAAATTTCCTACACGCTTAACCTCAATTGGATAATCTCTAAATCTTGATAATTCAGAATTTAGTGTATCAGCTAAATCTTGATATTTTTTCTTTACACAAACATATGCCTTCTTTGCACCAAATGCATGTAACACATATGTTATACCTTCCATTATCATATCAGAATGCTCTAGCATCATACGATGGTCAGCAGAAATGTAAGGTTCACATTCGATACCATTAATTAAAATAGTATCAATTGGATCATTTGTTTGGAATTTGATATAAGTTGGGAAAGAACTTCCTCCTAGACCAACTAATGCACAATTTTTTAATATCTCAACAAAATCATCTTTTGTTAATGCTTTAATTTCTTCAGGTGTTCTTTCTTTTATGCTTTCATCAAATTCATCTTTCTTATCATTTTTAATTTGAATGAAATCAACAAGCTTTCCACTTCTATGAAATTTCTTAACTGTTCCCACTACCTCACCTGATACAGATGAATGTATAGGTTGATCGAAGAATGGACCATGTCTTAAACCTAATACTGTTCCGATTTTAACATGATCTCCTTCTTTACAATATACCTCTGCTTGTGGACAACGTGCATTTTGTACTGCAAGGTATACGTAATCAGGCTGTTCACCTTTTACTGTAAGCATTGTGTTAGTGCCATCAGTAAATTTTTGAAGATGCTTAATTTGCCCTGTCTTAGCAATCATATGCTAAAACACCCCCTCTTAAAAATTATAATCTAGAATGTATATCCATCTAAATATGGATATTTTTTCATTAAATTAATTACTTCTTCTTTAATCTTTGCAAGCTTAGCTTCATCATCTTTATTTCTTAAAGCTTCATCAATGAATCTTGCAATAGCTCTGAAATCATCTTCCTTTAAGCCTCTTGTGCTACATGCAGCTGTACCAAGTCTTACACCTGATGTGATAGTTGGCTTTTGTGTATCATGAGGAATTGCATTCTTATTACATGTAATATTTACTGAATGTAAAATATTTTCTGCTTCTTTACCAGTAACGCCTACTGAACCAAATATATCAACTAAGATTAAATGGTTATCAGTTCCACCTGAAACTAATTTATAACCTCTCTTAATTAATTCATCAGCTAACGCTTTACAATTCTTTACGATTTGTGAAGCATATGTTTTGAAGCTTGGATCTAATGCTTCTTTAAATGCAACTGCTTTAGCTGCAATAACATGCATTAAAGGTCCACCTTGGCAACCAGGGAATACAGAAGAATTAATCTTCTTAGCTAATGCTTCATCATTAGTTAAGATGATACCACCTCTTGGTCCTCTTAATGTCTTATGAGTTGTTGATGTAACGATATCAGCATAACCAATTGGATTTGGATGTAATCCTGCAGCAACTAAACCAGCGATATGAGCCATATCTACCATTAAGAAGCATTTACGACCTGCCTTTTCAGTTACCTTATCAGCAATCTCTCTAAATTTCTTAAAATCAATAATTCTTGGATAAGCAGATGCTCCTGCAACAATTACATTTGGTAATTCAGCTAAAGCAATTGCTTCAACATTTTCATAATCAATATAGCCATCATCCTTTAAGCCATAATTAATTGCTTGATACATCTTTCCTGAGAAATTAACTTTATAACCATGAGTTAAATGTCCACCTGCATCTAGTGACATACCTAAAATCTTATCACCAGGCATTAAGATTGCATTATAAGCTGCAAGGTTTGCAGATGCTCCTGAATGTGGTTGAACATTTGCAAATTTTGCATTGAATAATTTGCATACTCTTTCAATTGCAATTGATTCAACAACGTCTACATTTTCACATCCACCATAATATCTCTTTGCTGGATATCCTTCAGCATATTTATTAGTTAATACTGAACCTTGTGCCTCTAATACTTCTCTTGAAACAAAATTTTCAGAAGCAATAAGCTCAATATGCTCTCTTTGTCTTTTTAATTCATCATTAATTGCACTATAAATATCTTTGTCAAAATCTTTTAAACTCATTATAATATCTCCTTTAATTTTACGTTACAAAAAACGCTTACTTTATTATAACACATTACTTATTTATTTTTAAAGAAAATAAATGCCCAAGAATTCATATTTCTTGAGCATTTTCTTTATTATAAATCATGTCTTGTCAAAGTAATATTTTTATACTTATTATCAAAGACATTGTCTATTTTTACATTCATATAAACTTTGTTACTTTTTCTTTTTTCATAATTTGCAGTAATAGCAATTTTTTCTACATAATCCAAATCGTCGTTGTAATATTTGTCCTTAAAAAATATATGTAAAGCATTAGTGTGAGTCCAGAGACAAAGCACTTCAATTTCTATCTCATCAGTCGCAATAAAGCCCTCGCTAAGATTTTCATTTTCTTTTGTTTCTTCTTTGCTTTTTACAGTAAATTCTATTTCAGGTTTCTCACAAGTCCATTTACAATTATAATATTGTCTTAATTTTTGTTGACAAGATGATAATATACAAATCATAAAAAACAACGCTATTATTGTAAATATACCAAACAATTTATTACTTTTCTTTTCTTTATTTTTAATCAATAATATACGCTGCAATTAAATCACCACCTATTATTGAATCATCAAAATCATTAAACGATATAGGATCTTCCTTATTTGTTCCATTATTATATACCAAGAATTTTCCCTCTTTTGAAATTTTTGCTGCTACATAATGTGCTCCATCAAAAACACTATTACCATTCCAGGCACATACAATTATCCACTTTTCTTTTGATTCTGATGTATATGAATTAAAAGTTCTTTGTCCTACTTCACGGATGCCTTTATAACTAGATAATGATTTACAACTAAATCCATAATTATTAAATAATTTAGGAAAATATGAAGGATCTGCTCCTAAAACTCCTCCAAGAACTTTTCCACCTTGTAAATCAAACAGGAAAATTAGCTCAGAAAGTGGGATTCTTTTTCCTAATCCATATAAAACATTATATGCAGCCACAACTCCACAGCCGTTTTCAGAAAATGACCTAAATCCGAATCTGAATTTCGAATAATCATCTTGGTCATATATGTAACCAGTTGGTTCTTTTTGTTTTTTATTTTTACCACGATTTATAAAGGCTGTTAACTTGTCTACAACATCATATGTATCAAAATCATGTGGCATTGATGTTACTGTGCCTACTGTCGCAACAACTGCACTTGCAGTGGGTGAAACTAATGCTACCACTGGTGCTACGGCCACAGCTACTACTCCTGCTATAGATTTTACTAATTTGTCAAACCATCCACAATTTTCAATATATTCTTCATTAATATCACTTAATAATAAATATTCGTCTTCTACACATATTAATGCATCACCTTCACCATCAGCATTTTTAAATATGAAACATTCTAAATCATCAATAAATGCTTCATCTTCTTGATATGCATTTAATGTTAATATTGAGCTTTTCTTATTATAAATATATTCAAATGACATATATTCATTATAATCTTCTTCTAATATTAATTCGGATACGTTATCATATGAAATATTGAAATCTTTTAATTTCTTTAATCCTGTGAAGATAATTTCTTCTTCATTAATTTCTAAATTACTATTTACAAATGTATTAAAGAAATTATCTTCATCTATTTTATTCTTATCTAATTCTATTGTTCTTATTTGTGTACTTGTTTCACTTATTTCTTTATTATCATTAATTAAGCTTGCAATACTTAATGATAATAATCCTAAACTTAATAACATCCCTATTCTTTTAATCTTCATCTTTACTCTCCTTTTATGAATTCTTTTATTATTTTTAATGGTATTGAATATGTAAATCCATAATTCACATTACCATATAAATCCTTTGTTCTAAATGATGTGATTCCAATTAAATTACCTTTAGAATCTAATAGTGCTCCTCCACTATTGCCTGATGCAATATTAATATCTGCTTGAATAACTAATCTTTGTTTATCTTCATAAGATACATATACTTCTTTTACACTAATAATTCCTTCACTTATTCCAATACCATAATTAGAAGTGTTCCCTATTGCATATACTCTATCACCAGATTCATACTCATCTTTTGAAAAAGTAATTGTATCATATTTCTTTTCTTCATTAATTTTAATTAAGGCTATATCATTATCTTCATCATATTTTACAAATGATGCGGATTGATATTCTTCCTTTATTTGAAACCTTATTTCAATATTTTCAAATAGAGTTTTTTCTCCAAGATGAGTGTAAGATATAACATGATAATTAGTTAGAACATAACCTTCTTCATCATATACAATTCCACTGCCATATGATTCACCATAACCATCAGTGGATGCCTTAACCTCAACAATATTATTAATATTCTTTTTAAATACATTAACATTATCTTTTTTATTAACATTACCTATTATTAGAAAAATAGTTAATATTATTATTGCAAACGTATCAATGATTGTAATAATAAAAAGAAACTTTGTTTTATTCATTTAAACTCTCCAATAAATTTGTTAATACGTTTTTTTAGATACAATAAAATTTTATCATAATGGATATAATTAAGCAACAAAAAAGCCAATCACGAAGATTGGCTAGTTTATTAATTATTCAACCCATTCAATAATTGCCATAGGAGCGTTGTCTCCTCTACGGAAACCAGTCTTGATTACACGAGTGTAACCTCCATTACGGCTGTTGAATTTAGGTGCAATTTCTTCAAAAAGCTTTTGAATGGCATATTTACCATCTTCAGCCTTTTCAAAACGAACAAGCTTTACAGCTTCACGACGAGAAGCAAGTGTGTTTTGCTTACCAAGAGTAACCATCTTGTCAGCAAGACGCTTTAATTCTCTAGCTTTAGTAGTTGTAGTTTCAATTTTTCCATTAAGGATTAAATCTGTAACTAAATCTCTTAATAAAGCTTTTCTCGCAGCTGAATTGCGGCGTAATCTGCTATAAATCATCTTAATATCTCCTTATATTAGTTTTTCTTAAGTCCTAGGCCAATATCTTCAAGCTTAGTCTTAATTTCTTTAAGACTCTTTCTACCAAGATTGCGGACTTTCATAAGATCTTCTTCAGTCATATCACATAATTGACCAACTGTTTCAATCTTGTCTCTCTTTAAACAGTTGTATGAACGAACTGAAAGTTCAAGATCGTCAATAGACTTATCTTTGTTAACGTTTGAAACTTCTTGTTCAGGTTCACTCATGAATACTGTCTTCATTGCATCATCGCTTTCCTTAGCGATAATTTCAAGATGTTCAATGAGCATCTTAGAGGCAATAGCCATTGCTTCTTTTGGTGAAATCGAACCATCAGTTGTTACTTCGATAGTTAATTTATCACCGTTAGCAGCACTGCTTTGATTAACACGAGTTTTTTCAACGTTGAATGCTACGTTTTCAATTGGTGTATAAATAGAATCCATAGGGATTGTACCAATTGCAAGATTATTTGCTAATTCTTTATTAGTTTTAGCATCTACAAATCCATTGCCAAGGCGTACTGTTAATACCATACGAAGAGTCTTTCCGGCTGAAACAGTAGCAATGTGTTGGTCTGGATTAATAATCTTAATATCATTATTGCAAATGATATCACCAGCAGTAACTTCGCCTTCACCATGATTGATTTCTACAGTTGTTTCATAGTTTGGATCTGTAGAATCAACTTTAATTACTACTTTCTTTAAATTTAAAATGATAGTAATTACATCTTCATAAACTCCATCAACATTTTGAAATTCATGTTCTGCACCATCAATTTTAACGCTTGTGAAAGCAGCACCTGGCATTGAAGACATTAATGTTCTACGTAATGCATTACCAAGTGTTATACCGAAACCTCTTTCCAAAGGTGTTACTACAAACTTACCATAATTGTCTTGACCACCATCGATCATTTTAATTGTTGGTTTTTCAAACTTTAAATCCTTCATTAATTAAAACAGGCCTCCTTATTATAAAGTTTTAATTAGTCAAATATTCTCCCAGAATACTTGTTTTTACTTCATTTAATGCTAAATACCAAATTAGCCTCTTGGACGCTTTGGTGGACGACAACCATTGTGTGGTACTGGTGTAACATCACTAATTGCTGTAATTTCAAGTCCAGCTACTGCAAGAGATCTAATTGCAGCTTCTCTTCCTTGTCCTGGGCCCTTAACTGTAACTTCAACCTTGTTTACACCAAGATCAATTGCAGCTTTTCCAGCAGCTTCAGCTGCCATTTGTGCAGCAAAAGGAGTTGATTTACGGCTTCCTTTGAAACCAAGTGCACCAGCACTGCTCCAAGAAATAACATTTCCATCTGGATCAGTTATTGTAACGATTGTATTATTGAATGTCGCATGAATATGAGCTACTCCATAAGGAACGTTCTTTTTTACACGACGTTTTGTTTTAACTACTTTACGTGCCATATTATCCTCCTAATTACTTCTTATGATTTGCAATTGTACGTCTAGGTCCCTTACGTGTACGAGCATTATTTCTTGTATGTTGTCCACGAACTGGAAGACCTTTACGATGTCTGATTCCTCTATAAGAACCAATTTCCATTAATCTCTTAATATTAAGAGCAGTTTCTCTACGTAAATCGCCCTCAATCTTATACTTTGAAACTTGTGAACGGATCTTTGATAATTCATCTTCAGTAAGATCCTTTACTCTAGTGTCTTCAGAAACACCAGCATTTTTTAATATTTCCTTTGCAGTTGGTTCACCAATACCATAGATGTATTGAAGTGAAATAACTACTCTTTTCTCATTTGGAATATCTACACCTGCTATACGTGCCATATTATCCTCCTAAAATTAACCTTGTCTTTGCTTGTGTTTTGGATTTTCGCAAATTACCATAACACGGCCTTTTCTTCTAATTACCCTGCACTTATCGCACATAGGTTTAACTGATGGTCTAACCTTCATATTAAATACCTCCAATATTTTATTTGTGTCTATAAGTGATTCTTCCACGTGTTAAATCATAGGTTGAAAGTTCTACTGTAACCTTATCACCTGGTAAAATGCGTATGTTATTCATGCGGATTTTACCAGAAACGTGAGCAAGAACCTGATGACCATTTTCTAATGTTACCTTAAATTGAGTATTAGGTAACACATCATTAACTATACCTTCAAGTTCAATGACATTTTCTTTATTTGCCATAATTTTCCTCCTCGAAATTATTAAAGCTTTGTAAGAATATCATAACCCTCTTTTGTAACAACAATAGTGTGTTCATAATGAGCACTCTTTTTACCATCTCTGGTAACTGTTGTCCATCCATCATTAAGAGTTCTAACATCTTTCTTTCCCATATTAATCATGGGTTCCACAGCAATGACCATGCCTTCTCTTAAGATTGGGCCTGTTCCTGCTTCACCATAGTTAAGAACATCTGGTTCTTCATGAAGATTTTTACCAACTCCATGTCCACCATATTCCATAACTACACTATAGCCGAATTGTTGTACATAAGATTCAATAGCATGTGAAACATCACCTAAGAAAGCACCATCTTTGATTTTTGATAATCCTTCATATAATGCTTCTTTAGTAACTTCACAAAGCTTTTCATCTTCTTTGCTGATTTTACCTACGTAATAGGTATAGGCTGAATCACCATGATATCCCTTATAACAGGCACAAATGTCAACATCAACGATATCTCCATTTTTTAATTTCCTATTATTTGGAATACCATGAATAACAACCTCATTTACTGATGTGCATATCGTGTATTGGTATCCTTCATAACCTTTGCATGAAGGAGTTGCACCATTATCACGAATGATCTTCTCACAAATCCTATCAAGTTCTAATGTTGTAATGCCGGGTTTAATTACTTCTTTCATCTTTTGATGACATAAAGCAACTATTCTTCCGGCTTCTCTAAGAAGTTCAATTTCTCTTAAAGTTTTTATTTCAATCATAAATTACTTTTTAAGACTTTCCTTAATACTTTCGAAAACTTCATCAAGTGGTTTATCTCCGTTTACTACTTTTAAAATATTTTGCTTTTCATAATAATTTAAAAGTGGAGCTGTATTCCTGTCATATACTTCAAGACGATTCTTTGCAGTTGCTTCTGTGTCGTCTGCTCTTTGAATTAAAGTAGCACCACAGTTGTCGCAAATGCCATCTTTCTTTGGTGGGTTAAATTCAACATGATATGTTGCACCACAAGTTTTACAAACTCTTCTGCCAACCATTCTTCTAATAAGCTTTTCAGCTGGAACGTCAACATTAAGTACTGCATCAAGCTTGATTCCTTGTTCATTTAAGAAATCATCTAAAGCTTCTGCTTGTGAAATTGTTCTTGGGAAACCGTCAAGAAGGAAGCCCTTCTTAGCGTCATCCTTTAATAATCTTTCCTTAACGATACCAATTGTTACTTCGTCAGGAACTAAGCCACCTTGATCCATGTAGCTTTTTGCAAGAAGTCCTAATTTAGTTCCTTCTTTAATTGCTTCACGGAACATATCTCCTGTAGAAATATGAGGAATTTCATAAAATTCTCTAATATTTACTGCCTGTGTGCCTTTACCAGCACCAGGTCTTCCCATAATCAATAATCTCATAATGAATTATCTCCTATTCAAGGAATCCCTTGTAATCTTTAGTTTCACTTTGAGTTTCAAGCTGTCTAAGTGTTTCAATAGCAACACCAACAATGATAATAAGTGAAGTACCACCAACTACAATCTTTGATGATTCCTGAGAACTAAAACCAAATGATTTTGCAATGATAATCGGTACCATGGCTAGTATTACTAGATAAGTCGAACCGATTAACGTAATTCTAAATAATAATCTAGATAATTGTTGCTTTGTTTCTTCTCCTGGACGATAACCTGGAATGAATGCTCCACCTTTTTCAAGATTTTCTGCAATCTTTTCAGGATCAATTTCCATAAATGAATAGAAGAAACTGAAGAACACTATCATAATTATATATAATGCTATACCGATAGGCTGACGTGTTGAGAATACTTGATCAATCCAGAAAGCTGTACTTGATGTTGATGTTTGTAATTGCATAACACCAACAATTGTAAGTGGGATTGATAGTATTGTCGAAGCAAAAATAACTGGCATTACACTTGCTGAATTTAATTTAATAGGAATTTCTGCTCCTTGCTTACCTGCTTGTCTATTTGCATATTGAACAGGTACTTTTCTAACTGAGCCTTCAAAGAAGACAACAGCTATAATCATTGCAATATATAATACAGTGATTAATACGAAATAGAAAATTCCTAAGCCTGTTGATGGGTTAAGGTATTTACTATAAAGAGTAGTAAACATTACTGGGATTGTTGAAATGATACCTGCAGCGATAATCATTGAAGAACCATTTCCAATACCATGACGTGTAATTAAGTCTGCTAACCACATAGTGAATGCAGAACCTGCTGTAATTACTACTGCCATATAGATATACATTAACCAATAGGCATTATTATATCTTATGAAATCATTACCTAAAATATTTTCTGGCTTTGAACCAAGTGAGAAAATAATTAACAATGCTTGAATCATTGAAACAACGATAGTTGTATATCTTGTTACACGATTTAATTTTTGCTTACCATTCTCTCCCTCTTCTGCCCAATCCTTAAGCTTTGGTATAAGCATTTGTAACATCTGAACTACAATTGATGCAGTGATGTAAGGTGAAATACCAAGCGCTAGAATTGAAAAGTTCGAAAGTCCTCCACCTGAGAAGGCGTTGAGGACTGTTAGGAACTCGTTTCCACTTATCATGCTAGTTATAGTTGTAGTATCGATGAGTGGAATTGGAATAAATGTTCCTGCCTTAAATACAAGTAAGATTGCAAATGTAATCATTATTTTTAAAACAATCTCACGATTGCTTAAAATTCTTTTTACTTTATCAAACAAGATTAGATCTCCTCGCAAGCTCCGCCAAGATCTTCAATAGCTTTCTTAGCAGAAGCTGAGAATTTAGATGCTTTAACAGTAAGCTTCTTTTCAAGCTTGCCGTTGCCTAAAATCTTAACTCCATTCTCGTTATCTTTTGTCAAACCTTTTGCAATAAGCGCTTCTTTATCAACTGTGTCACCGTCATTGAATACATTTAATTGTTCAATGTTGACTACATTATATGTAACTCTAAATATATTGTTGAATCCAATTTTTGGTAAGCGCTGGAACAATGGTAACTGACCGCCCTCAAATCCTGGACGTGTTCCACCACCGGAACGTGAGTTTTGACCCTTAGTTCCTCTACCAGCAGTTTTTCCTAAACCGCTGCCGATACCTCTACCAAGACGCTTTTTTGAGTGTCTTGCACCAGGAACTGGTTTTAATTGATCTAACATAAATTCTTTTACCTCCTATTCCTGGACAACCTTTACCATATGAGCAATGGTAACGATCATGCCCTTGATTGCGTCGTTTTCTTCTTTAACAACTGTCTTACCAATTTTTGTAAGACCAAGAGCTTTGCATGTAGCGACCTGATTAGGTTTGCGGCCGCTTAAACCTTTAATTAATGTGATTTTATACATGACACTAACCTCTTATTTCTTCAACTGTCTTGCCACGACGAGCTGCAACTTGTTCAATTGTTTCTAGTTGCTTTAAACCTTCAATTGTAGCTCTTACGACATTGACAGGAGTTGTTGAACCAAGTGATTTTGAAAGGATGTCTGTGATACCTGCAAGTTCAAGTACTGCACGTACTGGACCGCCGGCGATAACACCTGTACCTTGTGCAGCTGGTTTTAATACGACTCTACCAGCTCCATAAACACCAAGAACTTCATGAGGAATAGTAGTATCCTTTAAAGATACCTTAACCATATTCTTCTTTGCAGCTGCTGTTGCTTTAGAAATAGCATCAGGTACTTCGGCAGCTTTACCCATACCGAAGCCTACTCTACCTTTCTTATCACCTAATACGATAAGGACAGCAAAACGGACTCTCTTACCACCCTTGATAACTTTTGCAACACGGTTAATTGCAACTACTCTATCCTCAAATTCAGGAATAGCTTTTTCTCTTGCTTTACCATGCTGTCTTTGTTCATTTTCAGCCATTTTGTTATCCTCCTAGAATTTCAATCCGGCAGCTCTTGCTGCTTCTGCTAATGCCTTTACTCTACCATGATATAAATAACCACCACGATCGAATACGACATTTTCAATCTTTAAATCAATTGCTTTCTTTGCAATTGCTTCGCCAACCTTGCCGGCTGCTTCAATATTAGAACCGCACTTAATGTTAAGGTCCTTATCAAGTGAAGATGCACAGCATAAAGTTTTACCAGCTTCGTCATCGATTAATTGAGCATAGATTTGCTTATTTGAGCGGAAGACATTAAGTCTTGGCTTAGAAGCAGTTCCAATGACATTCTGACGAATACGAAGATGTCTCTTTTGTCTAGATTCATTTCTATTGAATGTTTTAACCATATTATACTAGCACTCCTCTCTTTATTTTGACGCAGTCTTACCAACTTTACGACGGATATGTTCATCCTTGTACTTAATACCTTTACCTTTATAAGGTTCTGGACGACGTACAGCACGAATCTCTGCCGCAAATTGACCAACAATCTGCTTATCAATTCCTGTGATAATAATATTAGTGTTCTTAGGGAGCTCTACTTTAACACCTGCTGGGATATCAAGCTCTACAGGATGTGAATATCCTGCTGAAAGTGACACTTTGTTTCCTTGTAATTGAGCACGGTAGCCGACACCAACGATTTCAAGTTCAATCTTGTAACCATCTGAAACACCGGTAACCATGTTCTGTAAAAGAGCACGTGTTGTACCATGTATTGCTTTTAGGTTGTCATTTGGGCGCTTAACTTCAGCTACGTTAGCTTCAACTTTAATTTCTAATTCGCTATTGAATTTAGCAGTTAATTCTCCCTTAGGGCCCTTTACAGTTACTACATTGCCATCAGCAACGTTAATTGTAACGCCTGCAGGGATGCTAATTGCCTTATTACCAATACGAGACATAAAAACACCTCCTATAATGTTTTAAATAAATATAATTTTTTTACTACCAAATATAAGCAATGATTTCACCGCCAAGGTTAAGCTTTCTAGCTTCCTTGTCTGACTTTACACCTTTTGATGTAGAAATGATTGCTGTTCCAAGTCCGTTTAATACGTATGGAAGCTTATCAGCTCCTGCATAACGACGTAAGCTTGGTTTAGAAATTCTCTTAATTCCTTTGATAACTCTATCTTTGTTATCCATGTACTTTAAAGTGATTGTTGTAACACTCTTTGTACCTTCAGTTGCACTATAATCAGCGATATAGCCTTCATTCTTCATAACATTAAGAATTGCAAGCTTAATTTGAGAAGTTGGAACTTCTACTGTTTCATAGCGCATTTGATTTGCGTTCTTAATACGAACGAACATATCTGCTATTGGATCTGTCATATTCTATCCTCCTATAAAAGTTTACTTCTACCTAATTACCAGCTTGACTTCTTAACGCCAGGGATTTGTCCCTTGTAAGCCAATTCGCGGAAGCAAATACGACACAATTTGAACTTGCTGCTTACAGCATGTGGACGACCACAACGTTCACAACGTGTATATTCACGTACTTTATACTTAGGTTTTCTATGATTCTTAACAACTAATGATGTCTTTGCCATATTCCTATTCCTACTTTCTGAAAGGCATACCCATTAATGCTAATAGGCTGCGTCCTTCTTCATCAGTCTTGGCTGTGGTAACGATAACGATATCCATACCACGTACTTTCTTAACCTTATCGAAATCAATTTCAGGGAAGATTAATTGTTCTTTAACACCTAAAGTGTAATTTCCACGGCCATCGAAGGCATTTGGATTTACACCACGGAAGTCACGAACACGAGGAAGTGAGATTGAAACGAGCTTATCGAAGAACTCATACATTCTAACTCCTCTTAATGTTACCTTACATCCAATTGGCATATCTTCACGAAGTTTGAAGTTTGCGATTGATTTCTTAGCTTTTGTTACAACTGGCTTTTGACCAGCAATAAGAGTTAAATCATCAACTGCATCGTCAAGAACCTTAGAGTTCTGAACTGCTTCACCTACACCCATGTTGATGACAATCTTGCTTAGTGCAGGGATTTGCATTGGTGATTTGTAATTGAATTTTTCTTGTAATTCCTTTTTAACGGAATTCTGATATTTTTCTTGTAAACGATTCACGAATTATTCCTCCCCTGATTACTTAAACTCATAACCAGATTTTTTAGAAACTCTGATTTTGTTTCCTTTTTCATCAACTTTAATACCAACTCTTGTAGGTTTATTTGTCTTTGGGTCAAGAAGCATTACATTTGAAGCGTCGATTGGAGCTTCCATTTCAACGATTCCACCAGCTTGGTTAGCTTGTGTAGGTTTTTGATGCTTCTTTACAATATTAACACCCTCAACTAAAACTCTGTTAGTTTTTGGGTAAACTTTTAAAACTTTACCAGTAGTAGGAACTAAATTTCCTTTTTTATCTTTAGTAAATTTATTTTTACCAGCGATAACAACTACAGTATCTCCAGCTTTAATAACCATTTTCTACCTCCTATAGTACTTCGGGTGCTAAAGAGACGATCTTCATGAAGTTTAAGTCACGAAGTTCTCTTGCAACAGGTCCGAAAATACGAGTTCCACGAGGTGTGTTATCTTCACGAACTAAAACTGCTGCATTTTCATCAAACTTGATAACTGAGCCATCAGGTCTTCTTAATGCATATTTAGTTCTAACGATAACTGCCTTCACTACATCACCCTTCTTAACTTGTCCGTTAGGAAGAGATTCTTTAACGCTGCAAACAATAATGTCGCCAACTGTAGCAAACTTATGTCTTGCACCTTTTAAAACTTTAATTACTAACAATTCTTTAGCACCGCTATTATCAGCAACGGCTAATCTTGTTTCTTGCTGTATCATGTGTATCTCCTTTCAAAACTAACTAAATAGTTTCCTTAGTCTTTACAATCTTGACAAGAGTGTACTTTTTAGTTTTTGATAGAGGTCTTGTTTCCATGAAAACAACTTTGTCGCCAACCTTGGCCTTGTTCTCTTCATCATGAACATGGAACTTGGTTGTCTTTTTAACACGTTTCATATAAATCTTTTCAGTATCGAAAGTATCTACTGCAACTGTGATAGTTTTATCCATCTTATCAGAAACTACAACACCTTCGAAATGTTTACGAATATTACGTTCTTCCATGTGTCCGCCTCCTACTTAGCACTAGCGTTAGACTTTTCAGTAAGAATAGTCTTCATTCTAGCGATTGTTCTTTTAATTTCATTCATACGAGCTGGTTTTTCAATATTTCCAAGGGCAGCTTGAAACTTTAAATTGAATAATTCTTCCTTTAAATCAGCAATTTTCTTGTTGATTTCTTCAGCAGACATCTTACGAATTTCTTTGTTCATATCTGTTCTTTTCATTATTGCTCGTCACCTCTCTTTATGATTTTTGTGCCGCAAGGTAACTTGTGAGATGCAAGACGTAAAGCTTCACGAGCGATATCTTCCTCGATCTCTGCGATTTCGAATAAAATTACGCCCTTCTTTACTACTGCTACCCAAAGTTCTGGAGAACCTTTACCTGAACCCATACGTACGGCTAATGGCTTTTTAGTTTTGCTTAAATGAGGGAAAACCTTAATCCAAACTTTGCCGCCACGTTCCATTTTACGAGTAATTGCGACTCTGGCTGCTTCAAGTTGATTTGATGTTAACCAACAACCTTCAGTTGCTACTAAACCAAATTCACCGAATGCAAGCTCTGTACCGCCCTTAGCTTTACCATGAAAGTAAACTCTATGTGGACGACGATATTTAACTCTTTTTGGCATTAACATAATTATTTACCTCCGTTTGCGTCTTCAGCAGCTTCTTCTACAGGAGCTTCAGCTGCTTTAGCATCAGAAGCTTTTTTGTTAAAAGGTTTCTTACCACCCTTGAAATCTTTTGAATTTCTGCGGTTTTGATGATCCTTCTTTGCTTTATCAGCTTCTTTTTGACCTTTAGAAATTACAAGATCCTTTGACTGATATTCAAATACTTCACCCTTATAGATCCAAACTTTAATACCAAGTTTTCCATAAGTTGTATGAGCTTCAGTAAATGCATAATCGATATCTGCACGAAGTGTTTGAAGAGGTACTCTTCCTTCGTTGTATCCTTCGCTTCTTGCAATTTCAGCGCCACCTAAACGACCTGAAATAACTGATTTAAATCCTTTTGCACCAGATTTCATAGCTCTTGCCATAGCAACCTTTTGTACACGACGGAATGATGCACGTGCTTCAAGTTGTTCAGCAATGTTTTGTGCAACTAATGTTGCATCAATTTCTGGACGTCTAACTTCAATAACATTTAAAATTACATCTTTCTTTGTAATTCTCTTGATTGATTCAACAACCTTATTCTTTGTTTCTCCACCTTGGCCAATAACTACGCCTGGCTTACCAGTGAATAATGTGATCTTAATACGATCAACGCTCTTAGCGCCTCTAACACGTTCAACGATTACTCTTGAAACGGCTGCGCCTTTGTATGCTTTCTCAAGATATTCACGTACCTTAAGATCTTCTAATAGTAGGCCTGAAACTTGTGTCTTATCTGCATACCATGCAGCATCCCAGTCGCGAACAACACCGACTCTTAAGCCTATTGGATTAACTTTTTGACCCATGTTCTACCTCCTACTTGCTTTCTTTCTCTGCAACAACGATTGTGATGTTGCTAGTTCTTTTAACGATTGCATCGCCTCTACCTTTTGCACGAGGGAGCATTCTCTTCATTCTAATACCATCAGTAGCATATGCTTCTTTAACATATAGATTATCCATATCCATATTATAGTTATGTTCTGCATTTGCTAATGCTGAATTTAATACTTTAAGTACATCTTCGCAGACATTCTTGTTTGTGAACTTAAGGATTTGTTGAGCTTCCTTAGTGTCCTTTCCACGAATCAAATCGATAACAAGACGAGCCTTACGAGGAGTTACTCTAACTGTTTTTGCAATTGCTTTTGCTTCCATTTTTTATATCTCCTTTTTACGCCTTTTTATCGTCACTAGCTGTATGACCTTTGAATGTTCTTGTTGGAGCGAATTCACCAAGTTTATGACCAACCATATCTTCTGTTACATAAACAGGAACATGAGTACGACCATTATATACACCAATTGTAAGACCAACAAAATCAGGGAAGATAGTTGATCTACGAGACCAAGTTTGAATTACTTTCTTATCGCCTTTTTGATTTTTAGCAGCTAAAACTTTCTTCATTAAGCTTTCATCACAAAAAGGACCTTTTTTAATTGAACGAGCCATTCTTATTCCTCCCTCTACTTACCATTTCTTCTACGTACGATTAAAGCATTAGAAGCTTTCTTATGCTTACGAGTCTTAAGACCTAAAGCTGGTTTGCCCCATGGAGTCATTGGTGATGGATGACCTACTGGACACTTACCTTCACCACCTCCGTGTGGGTGATCATTAGGGTTCATAACAGAACCACGAACTTCTGGACGTTGATTCATATGACGAGCACGTCCTGCTTTACCGATGCTGATTAACTCATGCTCTTCATTACCAACAACACCAACTGTTGCTTTGCATGTAGCTAATACCTTACGAACTTCGCCAGATGAAAGACGAAGTAATACATATCCTTCTTCACGACCAAGGATTTGAGCAGAAACACCAGCTGATCTAGCCATTTGTCCGCCCTTACCAGGGTGAAGTTCAATGTTGTGTACTAATGTACCAACTGGGATGTTGATTAATGGAAGTGCATTACCAACCTTGATATCTGCATCTTTACCAGATACAAGTTCCATACCAACCTTTAATCCAGAAGGTGCAAGGATATATCTCTTTTCACCATCCTTATAGAATAATAATGCAATGTTTGCACTTCTATTTGGATCGTATTCGATTGTTTTTACTGTTGCAGGAACACCATCTTTATTTCTCTTGAAATCGATGATTCTGTATTTCTGCTTTACACCGCCGCCTTGATGACGAACAGTGATTCTTCCTGTATTATTTCTTCCTGCTTTAATTGTTTGATGAGCAAGAAGTGCTTTACAAGGAGTATTGCCTGTTGTTAATTCATCAAATGTTGAAACAGACATGTTACGTCTACCATTTGACGTTGGCTTATATTTTCTAACTGCCATAGTTAATAGTTCCTCCTAATTAGATCTCGAAAGCATCAATCTTATCGCCTTCAGCAAGCTTGCAGATTGCTTTCTTATATGCTGGATGGAATCCAACATGTTGACCAACTCTAGCACGCTTTGGAAGTACATTGATTGTATTAACGCTTAAGACCTTAACTTTAAATATCTTTTCAACAGCATTCTTAATTTCAATTTTGTTTGCTGTCTTTAAAACCTTAAAAGTATATTTGTTTTGAGTTTCTTTAAGGTTCATTGTTTTTTCTGTAATTATTGGGGCTTGGATAATATCAAATTCTTTAGTCATATTAGTTCAATGCCTCCTCAAAATATTTAGCAGCTGCTTGTGTTAAAACAAGATTCTTATATTTTAACATTTCGTATACTGATGCATTGTTAACATAAGTGTAGTAAACACCTGCAATGTTTGATGCAGAACGATTTGCTTCATTTGAGAATTCTGCTTCAGTAACAAGAATCATTGTCTTTCCTTCTACTTTAATGTTATTTAAGAATTGAACGAAGTCCTTAGTCTTGTATGAATCAAATTTAATTGTATCAACAACTGTAAGAGCTTTTTCATTTCCCTTATAAGTAAGAACATTCTTCATAGCAAGAGCTCTTACCTTCTTATTTAACTTAAATTTATAGCTTCTTGGTGTAGGACCGAATACTGTACCTCCGCCTACCCATTGTGGAGCACGGATTGAACCTTGACGAGCTCTACCTGTTCCTTTTTGTCTATAAGGCTTTCTTCCGCCGCCTCTAACTTCCCAACGGACCTTTGTATCATGTGTTCCCTGTCTCATTGCAGCTCTCTGAGAATTAACAACATCATATATAACCTGTTGGTTGATTTTTTCAAGTCCAAATACGTTATCAGCTAACTTAAGATCTTTTACCTTTTCGCCTGACTGATTTAATAATGCAATTTTTGGCATAATAAATCTCCTTTCCTTTTATATATAATATTACTTCTGCTTAACTGCAGTTTTGATCATTACGAAGCCTTTTCTTGGTCCTGGTACACCACCACGAACTAAGATAAGATTTCTTTCTTGATCTACCTTAGCAATTTCAAGGTTTTGAAGAGTAACTCTATCAGAACCCATATGTCCTGGCATCTTCTTACCTTTTAAATTACCTTTGATAGGTCCCATAGAACCTACAATACGATGACATGCAGATACACCGTGACTCATTCTAAGTCTTCTGTGGTTATATCTCTTGATAGTACCTGCAAATCCTTTACCTTTAGATGTACCAACTACGTCGATTACATCACCTGCTTGAAATATATCAACTTTAACTTCTTGGCCAACTTGATATGAAGCGAGTTCATTTCCTCCCTGCGCTTCAGAGAAACGGAATTCTCTTACGAAGCGCTTAGGAGCAGTGTTGGCTTTTTTGCTGTGACCTATTTCAGGTTTGTTTGAAGCTTTTTCAGTCTTGTTTTCAACACCAACTTGACAAGCTTCATAGCCATCATTGTCAACAGTTTTTTGTTGTAATACAACATTGTCGCTGCAGTCAATGACTGTTACTGGAACTAAATTTCCAGCTGCATCGAAAATTTGAGTCATGCCCAATTTTCTTCCTAAGATTCCCTTAGCCATTTTGTTATCCTCTTTCTTTTATAATTTTTTTACTTCTTTAATACGATATCTACACCAGAAGGTAGGTCGATATGCATTAAAGCATCAACTGTTTGTGGAGTTGGATCCACAATTTCGATTAATCTCTTATGAGTTCTTCTTTCGAATTGTTCGCGTGAATCTTTGTTTACGAATGGTGAACGTAAGATTGTGAATACTTCTTTTTCAGTAGGAAGTGGAATAGGTCCATTTACCTCTGATCCAGTTTTCTTCGCACTTTCAACAATTGCCTTTGCAGATGCATCTAAAAGACGATGATCATAAGACTTTAAGCGAATTTTGATTTTTTCTTTTGCCATTTTTGTTTACCCCTTTCGTCTATAATCTATGTATAGGCTAGCTCCGTGGAAAAACCCGATTACACTGTATGACAACTCTCTTCGGTGTGTCGGCAACCTCCCACATCTTCGCTTATCCCGGCTCGAAAAAGAGCCTTTTTAAGTATATCATATCTAAAATAGAATGCAAGAAAAAAATATTTTTTTATTAAAATTATTGATATATAAAGAAAAACTTGGCATTTTTGTCCAAGTTCATCCTTTCCTTATTAAATATATATATAAATATAAAAAGGACTTGGTTGTTACCAAATCCTTTCATATTTTTTAATATTTTCTAATTTTACCATCAAGACCATGAAGCATAACTGTACTACCATCATTTTTATTATCTGCTAAATCTTTAGCATATTTTAATGCTTCTTCTTGTGTATCAAATAATTTAATTACCTTATCTGAACCTTGAATGAATACTTTCCATTCACGATCAGCTTTACTTTCACCACGCTTAGATACATGATAAATAGTTTTTCCTGTAGAAGTTGTTTTTGCTTTCTTATCTTCCTTGCCTTGAACCTTTGCAGTTTCTTTAGTTACAGTTGGCTTAGCTGCTAAAACTGGCTTTGGTGCAGGACGCTTTTCTTCCTTCTTTGAAGCTTCTTTTGCAGGTAATTTTTTAACTACTACCTTTTTGTTATCTTTTTTATCTTCTTTTGCTTCCATCTTAGTCTTTGCTACAGGTGCCTTTTGCATAGGTTTAGATTTATCAACCTTTCCTGCTACAGATGGTGTTGCTTTCTTAGTTGCCATAAAATATCCTCCGATTTTTTATTTTTTTATTGCTTTTTAATAAATATATTATACATTTAAAATATTTTATTTTCAAGATAATGCTTATTTACTAATTAGTACTATTTAAAATTAAATTAAAATATAATGTAATATTTTCAAATGTTTCTTTATCATTTTTATATTTAGTAAAAATAATTTTTAAATCATCCTTTTTAGTTTGTAATAAAATATTTCTTCTTAATGCTTCATTAAACATTAATACACCATCATATATTAATGCTTTTTTCTTATCTATTAAATATATTAATTTACCAGGCTCATTTTTAATAATACGATAAATACCGAATGCTTTTGCAAAATACATTGATAATTTTTCATACATGAACGCATATAATTCATCACTAATTGGACCAAATCTATCAATTAATTCTTCTTCTAATTCCTTTAATTCATTTAAAGATTTTAAAGAATCTATTCTCTTATGAATCAATATTCTTTCATAATCATTATCAATATAATTATCTGATACAGTCTCAGATACCATAGGAGCCCTTAATGATACATCAACTAATTCTTCTTCCTTTACCTCTTCTTGGTTTTCTTCCTCTACAGGATTATTTTTCTTTTGAATTTCTTCATCTAAAATCTTTTTATACATATCAAGACCAACAGTCTCAATAAATCCTGATTGTTCAGAGCCTAAAATATCACCAGAGCCTCTAATTGATAAATCTCTCATCGCAATTTTAAAGCCTGAACCAAGCTCATTGAATTCCTTAATAGTATCTAATCTTTTTCTTGCTTCCTCTGTTAATATTTTATTTTCATCATACATTAAATAACAATAAGCTATTCTATTACTTCTTCCTACTCTACCTCTTATTTGATACATTTGAGATAAACCAAGTCTATCTGCATCATGTACAATTAAAGTATTTGTATCTGGCATATCAATACCAGATTCAATAATAGTTGTACAAAGTAATACGTCATATTCTTTATTAATAAATGATGATATAACATCTTCTAATTTATCTTTTGATAATTTACCATGGCCTACACATATTTTCGCATTTGGAACTAAACGCTCTAAATGAGCTTTAATATCCATAATGTCACTAGTATTATTATATAAATAAAATACTTGTCCACCTCTTATAAGCTCTCTATTGATAGCTTCAGATATCATATTATCATTTCTTTCAAGAACATATGTTTGTACAGGATATCTATTCTTTGGAGGTGTTTCAATCATTGATAGGTCTCTTATTCCCATTAAAGACATTTGTAATGTCCTTGGAATAGGTGTTGCAGATAATGTTAAGCAATCTACATTAACCTTTAAATTTTTAATTTTTTCTTTATGAGAAACACCAAATCTTTGTTCCTCATCTATAATTAATAATCCTAAATCCTTATATATAACATCATCAGATAATAATCTATGAGTACCAATAACTACATCAATAGATCCTTTTTTTAAATCCTCTAATATTATTTTTTGATTTTTAGTAGATACTAGTCTTGATAATTGTTCAACTCTAACACCATATTTTTCCATTCTATTTTTAAATAGATTATAATGCTGAGAAGCAAGAATTGTTGTAGGTGCAAGCATCGCTACCTGCTTACCACCATATATAGCCTTGAAGCACGCCCTTATTGCAACCTCGGTCTTACCATATCCAACATCACCACAAACAAGTCTATCCATAGGATGAGATGCTTCCATATCATTTTTAACATCAAATATAGCTTTAGCTTGATCTTTAGTTACTTCATATTCAAAATCATTTTCAAAATCTTCTTGTTCAGGACTATCCTTAGGAAAGCTAAAGCCTTGACTATTTAATCTTTCTGCATATAAAGATATTAATTTATCAGATATATCATGAATCTTTTTTCTTAATCTTGCCTTTTCTCTTTGCCAAGCACCATCACCAAGACCATGAATTTTTACACCAATAGTATCCTTATCAGCATATTTCATTATTGAATTAATATTTTCTAAAGGCTCATATAATTTTGCATTATTTTTGTATGTAACTTTAATATAATCATGCTTTAAGGAACCAAATGTTCTTGTAGTAATACCCTCATATACACCAAGACCATAATTATATAAAACAACATAATCACCAATATTTAATTCATCATAATGAGATATTTTAGTTGCATTCTTATAAAATGATTTAAATTTAGGCTTAGGCTTTTTATTATTATTTTCAAATATAATATCTTCATTTAATATAGCTATATCCTTATATATAAATGAAGGTAATGCTTTAGTAGTAAAATTAATAACACCT
>JAILBI010000212.1 GCA_024681175.1 Acholeplasmatales bacterium | reverse complement strand
CTATTTTAATAATTTAAAAAGAAATTATGTTTTTTATGCAATGGTTATAACAACTATTATAATGTTTATATCTATAATTAATTCACCTGTAAAATCTGAAAGTTTTAGGGCTACAGGCAATTATATTTTAGGTTTATTTTTATTTATTGTAGCTTTATTCTATATAGATAATAATAGTGAAAACAAGAAAAAAATATTGTTCTCACTTATGTCATTAAGCATATATTTATTCTCATTATCACTCTTAAAATGTATAGATCTTTATCAGGATGGTCAGAGTTTAAAATTTATTATATCTGATCAGGATAATATATTATTAGGTTGGATTCATCCAAACCATAGCGCTGCTATTGTATGTATATGTATATTTGCCGCTACATATTGTTTTATTAATTGTATTGATATAAAAGAGAGAATCTTTTCTATTTTTAGCATACTAATATCTTTAAGCCTTGAAGTATTATTCTTAAGTAGAGCTGCAATTTTAGCCTTATTATTAAGTTTTATTGTAATTATAATATATTATGCTAAGAGAGTTAGAAACAAACAAAATAACTTAAAATTAGATTCTATTTATTTCATATCTTTAACACTCGTGTTTTTAGTTGGAATAATCATATTAACATCATGTGGAATACTTAGTGGTGTATTTGATGAAATAAAAGAGTTAGGCTTTAAAAGCTCATCTAGAAAAGAATTATATGAAATAGGCTTTAAACATTTTAAAAAACATTGGTTTATCGGTAGTGGTGTATATTCATCAAGATATTATATTGAAACTGAAAACCCAACTGATATAGTTAATAATTATCATAATTATTATATACAAGCTTTATCTTGTACAGGTATATTAGGAGGATTCGCATTTACATTTTATATTGCCTCAATCATTTATATAATAGTTAAAAGTAAAGATAATGATTATAAATATTTATTAATTGTTATACTTGTTTATATGTTAATTCATGGCTTTTTTGATACTATTTTCTTTAATTTTAGAATAGAACCATTAATGTTAATATTATTATCATTGTTATATGATAAAAAAAATCCTCCAAAAAATGATGAAAATATGATATTAAATACGTTTTCATCTACGATTAACGAACAATAATAATAGTTTTGTTTGAATAGATTAATTGTTTGTGCTAGAATTTTTCTTGATTATTTTTATAATAAAGAGGTATTCATATGACACATGCAGTTACAAGATCTGTAAACGAAGCATTAACAATTAAATATGATGGTAAAATGTATAAAAGGAAACCTTTCTATTCAATTTTAAAGAGAAGTTTTGATATTTTTTCATCTTTATTAGCTATAATATTGTTCTCATGGTTATTTATTATTTTAGCTTTATTAGTTGGTCTTACATCTAAAGGCCCAATCTTTTATGGTCATAAGAGAATTGGTAAAAATGGTAAGGAATTTACTGTATGGAAATTTAGATCAATGAAGATGGATAATAGACCAATTGAAGAAGTATTAACTCCTGAACAATTAGAAGAATATAGAAGAGATTTTAAAGTAACTAATGATCCTAGAGTAACTAAAGTAGGTAAGTTTTTAAGAAAAACATCTTTAGATGAATTACCTCAATTATTTAATATTCTTGTTGGTCAAATGAGTGTAATTGGTTGGAGACCAATTGTACAAGAAGAACTAGATAGATATTCACAAGAAGAACAAGAATTATTATTAAGAGTAAGACCAGGACTTACAGGTTATTGGGCATGCCATGGTAGAAGTAATACAACTTATTCTGAAAGAATCAAATTTGAATTATATTATTCATACAAAAGAAATGCATGGTTAGATATAAGAATTTTATACCACACAATAATTGGTGTATTTAAACAAGATGGTGCGAGATAATGGATGTTAATCATCCATTTTTTCTTATCTTGACATAATAGATTATTTTTAATAAAATAATAAGAGTATTTGAGGTGATTTTCGTGTACGAATTTGATGAAGAAGAAGGATTAAATTTATTTGATTTAATAAAAGTCGCTTTTGGTATAAATAAATTTAAAAGATTATTATTTTGTATTATAACTGTTGTATTAACAGTAATATTATCTGTTGTATTATTATTTTGTGTAAGTAAACCAAAACAATATTATTCAACAAGCTTCAATTATGATATTGAAGCCTTAAAGGATGATAAATATTTAGATGGTTCATCATTTAATTATAATTCAATAATTGGACTTGATAATTTAAATACTGCCAAAACTAATTCTAATATCAATGTTAATGTTGATAAACTATATAATAAATCTGGAATTAAAATTAACTATAATAAAGAAGAAGGAAATCAATATCCTTATACAGTAACAGTTAAAACAAAATATTTTAATTCTAAATCAGACGCTAAAAAATTTGTAAAAGAATTAGTTTTATTACCTATTACAAAAACAGAAGAATTAGTTAATGGTATTGATAATACATCTTATTTAAGATCATATAAGAGTGCGTCAACATATGAAGATAAGGTTGATAATTTAATTAATCAAGCTAATAGTATCATCACACAATATGATGAATTAATTAGTTTATATCCAAATATGTATGTTACTAATAGTGAAAACAGTAAGGTTAAATTAACAGAATTAAGAAACAATGCATCATCTGCTATAGATTCTTTATATTTAGATACATTAAAGCCTGAAATAGAAAGAAATTATTATGTTTTAAATTATGATTCAGTTTTAGAAGAATTAAAAACTAGAAAAAGTAATTATGAGATGGAATCACAAAATATCCAAAATATAATTACTGCACTTCAAAATGAAATCGACAGACAATCTCAAACAACTTCAAATGAATTAAATGCTAAATTAGCTGAATATATAATCAAGAAAGTTGAAATAGATAGAAATATTGAAATATTAGACAATCAAATTACATATGGTAATACGGTTAATTCAACATCATTTAATACTAAATTAGAATCTAATTACGAAGTATTACTTGGTTTATCTAATACAATCAAAACTGCAGAAAAAGAAATTTATTCTACAGATAATATGCATATTTATTATTCAACAAATAAGATTGTATCTAAACAAGGTGGTTTAAATATTATTATCATCATAGGTGCATCACTTGTTTGTGGTTTGGTAGTTGCCTCAGTAACTAACTTAGTTTTAGATTTAAATAAATACAAAAAATCAAAAGAAGAAAAGAAAAAAGCTATAAAAGCAGAATAATAAAATTAAGTACTTAACTATAAAAAATGTTAAGTACTTTTTTTATGAATTTGAATTTTATTATATATTATTATATAATAATAAATGTTTTAAATAAGGAGTAAATGAGTAATGAAAAAAATTATTAAATTAAGTGCGCTTATGGCGTCTTTAATAGTTGGGGGAGCTATTTTAGCATCTTGTGGTAAAGAAAGTGATAATAAATCAAATGATGCTACAAGCCAAGTAACTAGTGTTGTAAAAAGTAGTGAGAATGAAACTTCAAGTGAAACACAAAATACTAGTGTACAAACAAGTGGGGAAGATAATAAAACAGAACCTAGTAGTAAAACTAGTGAGTCTATAACTGAATCAGAATCAAAAATGACAAGTGAACAATCACAATCAGAATCAAAAATGACAAGTGAAGAATCACAATCACAATCAGAATCAAAAATGACAAGTGAACAATCACAATCAGAGTCAACAGATGAAAAAGAATATTTAACATACACAGAAACTTATAATGTTTATAAAGGAATGATTAAATTAAATGTTAATGAAGGTAAAATAGTTGATATACTATATTTGACTGATAATTTATATTATTATGAACCTATATATGTAAATAATGAGATTGTTGCCTTAAGAGTATATAATTTTGATAATCCACAAAATTTATATACTCAACTTAATTTATCACTTAATATGGTTGGTCAATATGTAACTGATTATCAAGGCTTAAGATTTAAAAAAGATAGTGATAATAAAATTTATTTTAGTGATAGTAAAGATTATGCTTCATTATTTAT
>JAILBI010000208.1 GCA_024681175.1 Acholeplasmatales bacterium | reverse complement strand
TCTTTAGTAAATATAACATTTTCATTTCTACATAAAAAATGATATTCACCTACTAAATCTGTATGCTTGTGAAATATAACTTGATTCATATTAAATTTATATAAATCTGTATCTAATAAAGATATAATAATTGGTTCTAATTTCATTTCTTTATATATTTAGGCATTGGTAAAAGCTTATGTAAATTAGCTTTATGTAAATGCTCTATCCTTTCTTTTATTTTTAAATCAGATATTTCACCTGTTCTAATATATTTATCTAATGTTTCATAAGTAAATCCTAATTTTTCTTCATCAGATAAGCCACTCATACCATCTTCTGGGATTTTTTCAACAAATTTTGAAGGTAAGCCTAATTCTCTACCTATTTGTCTAACTTCCGTTTTAGTAAATTCTGCAAGAAGTGAAAAATCACCTGCCGCATCACCAAATTTTGTTGAATATCCTACATAATCTTCAGATAAATTACATGTATTACATACTCTACCATTATATAATGCACAAATACCATATAATGTAGTCATTCTAATTCTTGCAGGAGTATTAGTTCTATATGCATCATTTAATAAAGGATTTGTATTTAATTCTTTACTAATTACCTTATTTAATTCATCTACAGTATCACCAATATTAATTTCAAAACTTTTAATACCTAATAATTTAACTAATTCCTTAGAATAATTAATATCATGCTGATTACCTTTAGGCATTAATACACCTATTACTCTATCTTTACCTAAGGCTTTAGTTAAAAGTGTTGCGCAAACACTAGAATCTGTTCCACCTGATATACCTACTACTGCAGGACCTTTAACATCCTTAAAATAATTTTTAATCCATAAAATAATATCTTCTACCATAAAATTACTCCTTTTAAGAAATTAAATATATTTTATCATATAATTACATAATTTAAAATTAGTTTTAAAATTAAATAATTTTAAACAAATCTATACTATATTATGATTTCTTACTATAGTTTGATTTTTAGTATGATTTCATATATAATTAATAAAAAGAAAGGATGGATATTAATGAAAGAATATAGAAATAAAATTAGATCAAGAAAATCAATTAGAGCCGCATTTGCCCAATTAATTGATGAAAAAAGAGACATTAACAAAATTACAATTAAAGAAATAGTTGAAAGAGCTGATATCTCAAAATCAACATTTTATGCACATTATAGTGATATTTATGCAGTATTTGAGGAATTTGAAAATGAAATTGTAAATTCATTAACTAAATCATTAGATGCATTTATAAAGACTGATAAAACTGAATTCTTACCATTTTTAACACAATTTATTGATTTTTTAAAACAAAATGATAAATTATATAAAACATTATTTCATTTAAATAAATATGATGATACTTTAGTATATAAAATGAAAAAAATAATTATTGATAAATTAATGGTTGATGATAATTTATCATATTTAAATAAAAATAAAGATTATAAAGAAGCTGTATTTTATTATTTAGCTAATGGTGTTATTTATACATTAGGTGATTATTATAAAGAAAAAGTTAAATTAACATTAGATGAAATAGTAACCTTATGTGATAACATGTATAAAAATTTATTTTCAAAATAATAAAAATAATTCCTTAGGGTTTTTCTACCTAAGGGAATTTTTTTATTAAATTTCTAAATGCCTCATCAAATCCGTGCGTTTTACAAGCACGTATTCCATTAGCATTAAAATTTATAAACTCCTCTTATAACAATAAATTATATATTAGAAAAAAACTTTAAGCAAATATAAAATAATGATATAATCGTAGTAATTATTCAAGGGGGGATAAGTTATGGTTAATGAAGATATTAATTGTATAGATAAACCATCAAATAAAGATAAATCATTAAAAGCATTTTTTTATAATCATAAGCTTCTTTTTATACTAATTGGAATTACAATAATCATTGCAGCAATAAGATATATATCTATTATTTTTATGCCAGATGTATTTTCTGATGAAGAAGTAATATTAAAGCATATAGAAGCAATAAGAAATACAGGACATGATTATTATAACAATAAAGCTTCTTTATTTATGGTTGTAGGTGCTGGATATACAACATATGTATATTTATATCCTATGATATTTTTTAGCTTCTTTTTAGGAAATATTACTCCTGAAAAAGCAAGAATAATTCAACAAACATTAACAATAGCTTCATGTATATTATTAGCTTTTGGTGTTAGAAATTGGTTTAATAAAAATAATAAATTATTCTGGATTACTCTATTTACTTCATTAACATTACCTTGGGGTTTTGTACAAGCAAATAGAATATGGGACCCTTCATTTGTTGCAATATATTTTTCACTATTCTTCTTTTTCTTTAGTGTATTAATGAAAAATGATAAGATTGATATTAAATATAAAGGTGATAATAAAAAATTTATTATATCATCAAATATAAGAGGATATATTTATTCTTCTTTAGTATCAATATCATTAGTACTACTTGCAACAGTATATCCTCCTGCAAGAATACCTGCAGTATTTATGTGGGTTTTCGTATTTATATGGCTTTTAATTAAAAAAAGAATAAATATATTTATGGCAATAGTAATGGTTGTTGTAGCATCCCTTACGGCATTACCTTTAGCATATTATATTTTCTTTAACGATGAATTTAATTCTAGATCTCAATCATTATTAGTATTCCAAAGTGATAAAAGTTTTCAAACATCCCTACTTCTATGGGTTAAAAATACTATTAATTTATTTAATCCAACTTTCTTATTCTTTACAGGAGATTTGATATATAGACACAGCTTACCAGTATTTGGTTTATTAGGTACAATTAATTTAATTCCACTTGTTTATTTATTCTATAAAAGAAAAAAATCATCTAATAGCTTAAATTGGTTTTTACTTGGTGTTATATTAATGACTTGTATATCAACAGGTCTTACTAATGATTATTCACCACATAGTTTAAGAAGCTGTCTATGCTTCTTACCTTATTCAATATTAATTGCACAAGGCTGGTTATTAATATTTAGAACAAAGACAAGATATGGTAAATATGTATTTTTAGGATTAATAATTTCATTCTTTATATTATATTTTACATTCTATGTATTAATTGGTACTGGAACATTAAAATTTGAAAATGCTGGATTTGATATTTATTATTTTAAATAAAATTTCCTAATAAATAAAATAATCCCTTAAGTTTTTCTACTTAAGGGAATTTTTTTATATTCTTACAGGTAAAATTAATTGTGTTAAATAATTTTCTTTATTACCTTTTACAATAAATGGAGAATGATCATCTTTAAATGATAATGTTACTTCTATTGAATTGAAGCTCTTTAATGCATCAATTAAATATCTAGATGATAAACCAATTGTTAATTGCTCATTAGTTTCAATTTTTGTTGGAATTAATGTTAATGATGTTCCACCACCATTTTGAATAGATGTTGAAATATTAATTGTTCTATCCTTCATTATTTCAATTTTAACAATACTATATGTTATTTCTCTATCCTGTAATGAATCTTTAGGTGATAATACAGATACCTTATCTAAAGATCTTAATAATTCATCTTTATTAAATGAAATATTAATTGGATATTCATCTTTAATTAATTTAGATGTAGATGGATAATTACCTTCTAATAATCTTGTTTGGAATCTTATATTATTAAATTTACATAATAATTTATTATTAGAAAAATATAATGCAACTTGACCATCAAAATTATCAATTATTTTAATTAATTCATTTAATGATTTTGCAGGAACTGTAAGATTAAAGTCTTCAAAGTTTTTATCTAATTGATTAACATCACAAATATTTTGAGCTAATCTATATGAATCTGTAGATATAACTTTCATAATTCCAGCTTCATTATTGAAATTAACGCCTGTTAAAATAGGTTTTTTCTCACTTGTTGATGAAGCAAATGATGTTGTTTTAATTAATTCTTTTAATAATTTAGAATTTAATTCAAAAGGATTATCTAATGAAACATAATCTATATTAGGATATTCTAAATAATCCATTGTTGGTAATTTTGCTTCAAAGGAACCAGCTTTAACAAATAATAAATTATCATCTAAAGTAAATAAATTAATTTCTTTAGAATCAGCTTTTCTTACAACATCTATTAATTGACCATCTACACAAATAGAACCTTGTTGTTCAATTTTTAAAGATGAATCAGATATTATTGCTTCTACTGAAATATCAGCATTAGATGATGTTAAATAAATATCACTTTCTGTTACATCCATTTTAATACATGTAAGAATTGGAAGTGGAGATTTTAATGGTAAACCTCTTGATATAACATTTAAATTTTGTAAAAATATTTCTCTATCGATTGTAAGTTTCATTATGTCACCTCTAAAAAAATTAAATAATATATTTTTATAGTAATATTAGTAAGGAATGTTGATATGTTGATAACTCAAAAATTCCTTGAAAATTATAGATAAATTATAACATATTTAATGTGTAAAACAAAGGAGTTATTCACATTTTATAATTTCTTTAAAATACTATCTACAGCTAATTTTAATTCTTCATTTGTTTTTAATTCATCTTCTATTTTAGAACATCCATTCATTACTGTAGTATGATCTCTTCCATTTAATATATTTCCTATTTTTGCATATGTTAAATTATATTTTGTTTTTAATATATACATGCATATATGTCTTGGTAAAACATATTTTTGATTTCTTGAAGATGATAATAAATCTGCAAGAGTTATATCATATATATCTGCAATAATAGATAATGCATCTTCATAATTAGAATTATTTGATTTCTTTTGTGTTTTTATTAATACGTCAAGTGCATCCTTTGCAATATCAAGTGTTGGTGATGCAGAAAATATTTCAGCATAATTTATAACTCTATTTAAAGCTCCTTCAAGCTCACGTACATTATCAATGAAGTTTTCTGCAATATATTCTAATATATCATCACCAATTGTGATATCAGTTTTTTCACTTGTTTTTTGTTTTAAAATTTCAATTCTTTGTTTTAAATCAGGATGATCAATAGATTGTGAAATACCCATTTGAAATCTTGATTTTAATCTATCCATAAATCCATTTAATTTAGATGCAGGTCTATCTGATGTAATAATAATTTGTTTATTATTATTAGCCATAGATTCAAATAAATTAAAGAATTGTTGTTGAGTTCCTGATTTATCAGTTAGCATTTGAATATCATCTATTAATAATACATCAATATTCTCATATTTTTCTTCAAATGCTTTAATATTATTATCTCTTGTAGCCTTAATATAATCTGTTAAATAATCACTAGCTTGTACATAAACTACTTTATAATTAATATCTTTTAATTCAATATAATTACCAATAGCCTGCATTAAATGTGTTTTACCTAAGCCTACGCCACCAAATATATATAAAGGATTAAATAAAATACCAGGCTTATCTGCAACCTTTAATGCAGTTAAAAAAGCCATTCTATTAGAATCACCTACAACGAATGACTCAAAGGTAAAATTCATATTTAAATTCTTTTTAGATAATGGAGAAGCTTTTCCTTTTACTGGATTTATATTATTTAATTCTTCTTCTGTAATAAATTTAAATTTTAAATTTTTCTTTGTTTTTGATTTTAATATTTCATCTATGTTTTGGTAATATGCAGAATTAATAGTATGCTTTATATGATTAGATGGAACTAATATATAAACAACACCATTTTCTTCCTTTACTACTCTTTTTACATTAATAAAATTATTTTCAAATGTTTGTGGTGTAAGACGCTTTTCAAGTACATCTCTTACATCATTCCATAGATTTTGAAATTCTATAATTTGATCCATCATAAATATCACCTTAAAAAAGTAAAATCAGTTTACCATAAACTACGTTTAGGCGCAAGTAAAGTTTATCATAAAAACAATACTTAAAAAATAAAATGTTATCCACAAAAAAAGTGGAAAACTTCTTTCATTGTTTTCATAAAATGCACAATTTTGTGGATAAGTAGACAAAAAAATGCCGAATTTACTTGATTTTTTATAGTTTTCCACATACAAACAATGGACAAAAGGGTGGAAATTTTATCCACAAAAGGCCTTAAAAAAATGTTATTTTTAGCGAAAAAAAAGCCTAATTAAAATTTTTTTATAGCGTTATAAAAAAGCTTTATTTACGTTTAATAATTTTTATTGACAATAATATATTATTTTGTTAAAATACGGGAGCGTGGTTTCAGGAAGAAGGTATATTATGAAAAGAACTTACCAGCCAAATAAATTAAAAAGAAAAGTAACACATGGTTTCCGTAAGAGAATGTCTACTAAGAATGGTAGAAAAGTAATCGCAAGACGCCGTAAAAAGGGCAGAAAAGTATTAACTGCTTAATTTAATATAATATTGAAATAACTAGTACGACATGAACAATATTAATTATAAAATATTTTTTATGTCGTACTTTTCATTTTATGAAAAAAGAATATCGTGTAAAGAAAAGTGAAGAAATAGAAAAGATAATTAAAGCTAAGGATAGCGTAGGAAATAAATACTATATATTATATAAAAAGAAAAATAATGAAACCAGCCATTTCCGTTACGCAACTAGTGTATCTAAAAAGCTTGGCAAAGCGAATGTTAGAAATCGTTTAAAAAGACAAGTTGTTTCTATTATTGATAATCTTCCAATAAATCTTAATTTAAATTATGATGTATTTATAATTGTTAGAAAAACCATTTTAGATATTGATTATGACACGATGAAAAACGAATTAGAATATCTTTTTGTAAAAGGTAAACTATTAAGTAAAGGAGAAAAATAGTGAAAAAGTTTTTTATTAAGCATAAGCACACTATTGTAATTATGCTTCTCCTTGTAGTTTTATGTTTAAGTCTTTCAAGTTGTAGATGGGATTCATCTAAATGGTATTCAAAGCCTTACACAAGCTGGGGTCAGGAATGGGCTGATTCTTGGAATGGTGGAAAAGGTGTATGGAATACTTTATGGGCATGGCCTATTAATATTTTATCTTGGCCTATTGCTGGATTATGCTCAGCAATTGGTAAAGGAATAGGTGGATCTTATTTCTGGGGTATTTTCTTTACAACTTTGATTGTTAGAACTCTTGCATGGCCTGTTTATGCAAAACAAAACGGTATGTCATTAAAAATGCAGTTAATGCAGCCTGAAATTTCTAAGATTCAGATGAAATATAAAAATCGTCAAGATCCAAGAAGTCAACAAATGATGCAGCAAGAGATGATGAAGGTTTACAAAAAATACAAGGTTAATCCGTTAGGATGTTTCGGAACTATGTTCCTTCAATTCCCTATTTTCATGTCAATGTACGAAGTTGTTCAACGTATCAATGCAACAAAGACAACTACTATAAATGGAGCAGTTTCAGTTGAAGTTGCTGGAGATTTTGCATTACATAATACAAAATTCCTAGGCTTTGATATTACTTCTGCTTTCATGGCATCTGGTGATCCATGGAAGGATAGAATCTTTGGCTTAGTTGTTGCGTTGTTGTTCGGAGGTGTAACATTCCTTCAACAAAAGCTTGCATCTAGACCACCTAAATATCAGAGAAATAGACCTGATGTTAAGAGAAAAGATCAACAAAAACAACAAAACACAATGAAATGGGTCATGATTTTTATGAACGTAATGTTCGTAATTATGTCACTTCAATCAACATCATTAGCCATTTATTGGTTAATCGGTGGTATTTATCAGATTTTCCAATCATTTGTTGGTAGAAAATTAAATGAACGTGCATATGAGCGAGCAACACAAAGAACTGAAATTTTATAGGTGAAAATTATGCAGAAAAAAGTTCAATTTACTGTTAAAGATGCTTCTGAAGCACAAAATATGGCATCAAAGCTTTTAAAAGAAAAAAATAATTTTTCTTTAAATCTTATTGGTGAAAATACAGATAAATCTTTAAATTATGAAGCTGTTTATGAAATTAACCTAACTCTTATTGGTAAGAAATTCTTAGAAGGAATTTTAAAATCAATGGGCATTGGTTACCAAATTGAAGCAAGAAGTGTAGATAATGAAAGTGAAATTCATTATATCATCGATAGCTATGAAAATTCTTTATTAATTGGTGTAAAGGGTAGAACACTTGATGCACTTCAAACACTTGTAAGAGATGTAATTTCTTCTAATACAAGCGAAAGAATTGTTGTTTCACTTGATATTGGTGGCTATAGAGAAAATAGAATTCATCAATTAGAAATTCTTGCAACTAAAACAGCTAAGGAAGTTGCTTACACTAAAAAAGATGTAAAGCTTCAAGCTATGAGCGCATTCGAACGTAGAGTAATTCATGAAAAGCTTTCTGATTGGAGAGATGTTTATACTGAATCTGAGGGCGAAGGCGAATTAAGAGCTGTAGTTATCAAATATAAGAAAAAAGATGAAGAAAAATAATAAATAAATTATTGCAGATAGAGGGTTTAATTCTTCTATCTGCTTTTTTATTTTTATCCCTTTTTCTTCACTTTAAATAGTTTACTATTTATGATAAAATGTTATTATGAAAAAATATTTTAAAATAATCTTATTTTTTCTTACTAGTATAATAATTTTTATAGTCATTGGGGCAACAACTGTCGCAGGTGTAAAAAATATTATAAAAGAAATAAGAATATCTAATTTTAAAAATAAATGTAATAAATTATCTGAGGATGAAATATCATCTATAGATAACATAAATAAATTAAGTGGAAAAGCTTGTTTTTATCGTTATGAATCTGATGAAGGAAAAAAAGCTTTTTCAATTAATAATTATGGTGAAATATTACCAGGTGATTGTGGTGATATATTAGTATCTACAGATGTATCAATGGCAGGACCTTTAATAGATGGATTTGTTTCATTTTATGCAGGAGGACATGCTGCATTTATTACAGGGAAATATGAAGATGATGATATTACACTTGATGGTGAAAACGAAACAATTGAAGCATCAGGAATGAGATCTGATGATAATCCATGTATTATTGGTGATTTATCATATTGGAATGATGAGGATAAGCCATTTAGTGAAGTAATTGGCTTAAGAGTTAAATGTAGTGATGAGGAAAGAAAGATTGCATTATCTTATGCTTCTTCTATCTTAGGTGATTTATATAATTATTCATTTTTATTTAATACAGTAGATAAAAGCTATTGTTCAGATTTAATATCTAAAGCATATAATAGAGTAGGCTATAACCTTAATAAGGATGGTTTAGCTACTACAATATATGATTTAATCGCATCACAGGACTGTTATATATTTTATTATCATAAATATATTGATGGAATAAAACATGTTTATTACATGGAATAAGGAGATAAATTATGGCATATGTAGCATTATATCGTGAATATAGGCCCACTAATTTTAGTGAAGTTGTAGGACAAGAAAATATAAAAAAGACATTACAAAATGCCATAAAGCTTAACAAAGTAGCTCATGCATATTTATTTGCAGGTCCAAGAGGTACAGGTAAAACTACTATGGCTAAAATAATGGCTAAGGCAGTTAATTGTGAAAAAGGACCAACACCAAATCCTTGCTGCAGCTGTGAAATCTGCCAAGGTATTACAAAAGGCATGATTTCTGATGTTATTGAGGTTGATGCTGCTTCAAATAATGGTGCTGATGACATTAGAGAAATAAGAGATAATGTTAAATTTTTACCTAGTAAATGTAGATATAAGGTATATATTATCGATGAGGTACATATGTTATCACAATCAGCCTTTAATGCATTATTAAAGACACTTGAGGAACCACCTAGTCATGTAATTTTTATATTATGTACTACAGAGCCTTATAAATTACCTTTAACAATATTATCACGTTGTCAAAGATTTGATTTTCAGCCAATATCTGAAAAAGAAATATTTAATAGATTAAAATATGTTTCACAAAAAGAAAATATTAATATAACTGATGAGGCATTAGATCAAATATCAACATCTTGTGAGGGTGGAATGCGTGATGCATTATCATTATTAGATCAAACAATATCATTTAGTGAAACAGGTAATATTGTACTTGATGATGTATTAAATGTATCAGGAAATACATCATATTTAAAAATAATTAATTTAATTAATTCTTGTATTAAAAAGGAAGATACTTCTTCTATTCAAATATTAGATGAAATTATTAATGAAGGTAAAGAGGTACCAAAAATTAATTCAGATATAATTACATTTTTAAGAGATGTATTATTATATAAAAATGATGCAGTTATAAATCAAAAGGCAATGTATAAAAATGAATCATTTATAAATCTTGCATCAAATATTACAAAAGAATTAATTTATCATTATATTGATATATTATCTGATTGTGACACAAGAATGCGTTATTCTTCTTCTAAAAGACCTTATCTTGAGGTTGCAATCTTAAAGATGAGTGATGAAAGATTAAATAAAGAAAATAATATTTTAACTAGATTAGATTTAATTGAAAGAAATATTGAAATATTATTTAATTCAAAAAATGAAATAAAAAATAATGAAGAAGAAAATTATAATTATAAAATATCTTCTTTTGATGAACCAAAGATAGAAGAAAAAATAAAAGAAATTAAAGAAGATACTAATAATATTAAAGAAGAAATAGCTGAAGATGCTTCACAAGATGATGATACTTCTTCTATTATTGAACAAATTAAAGAAGATAATTCAAATACATCTGATGAAATTACAATAAAAGATATTACTGATATTTTATATAATGGTAAAAAAGAGAAAAAGGAAGCTTTAAAGGAAGCTTTTAAGCAAATGATTGTAAATTATCAGGATGTATTACCTCTTCAATTGATGCTAAGAGGTGAAATTGTTGCAGCTTCAGATGATAAATTCATTGTCACATTAAATGATTTTGATTTCTGTAATAGAGTTATGAAATATGAATCATTTGTTGTAATAAGTGAAATATTAGATGAAATGAATTTAGGATTTAAAGATTATATATGTGTTCCAAAGCATATTTGGGCTGAAATTATAAGTGATTTTAAGAGTAAATATGATAAAGATAATAATAGAACACCTATATTAAATGATATTAGAATACCAGTTAAAAAAAGAGTGGTTTCTAATGAATTATCAGAAGATGATAAAATAAAACAAAATATATATGAGTTAATAGATAAAAATGATTTAATTTTGGAGGATAATTAATATGAATATGAATCAAGCTCAGATGATGAAATTAAGAAAAATGCAAAAGGAAATGATGGAAGCTCAAGAACGTTTAGAAAATACAGTTTTTGAAGGAACTGCCGGTGGAGCTGTAACTGTAAAGGTTAAAGGAAACCACGAGGTTGTTGAAATTAATATTGATCCTGAAGCAATTGATGATGTTGAAATGGTTCAAGATATGTTAGTTTCAGCATTAAATGATGTAAATAAGAAAATTGAAGCTGAAACTCAAAAGCTAATGGGCGGCTTTAATGGAATGGGATTATTTTAATGAATAAATATCCTTCTTCTTTAGAAGATTTAATTGAAAGCTTTTGTCTTTTACCTGGAGTTGGAAGAAAAAGTGCGGAAAGATTCGCGATGTATATGCTTTTTTCTGTACCAGAAGAAAAAATAATAGATTTTTCTAATTCTTTATTATCAATAAAAAAAGACATACATATATGTCCTTTATGTGGAAATATTACAGAAAAAGAAATATGTAATATTTGTGAAGATAAAGATAGAAATCATAAAATGGTATTAGTAGTTGAAAATGTTAGAGATTTATTAGTTATTGAAAATACTCATAGCTATCATGGTATATATCATGTATTAAATGGTGCAATATCATTTTCAAAAGGTGTTACAATTGATGATTTAAATATTAATTCATTATTAGAGAAAGTTAAAAATAATGAATTAGATGAAATAATATTAGCTACTTCTACTACTCTAGAGGGAGAGACTACATCTAGATATTTAAAAGAATTACTTTCACCTTATAATGTAAATATTACAAGAATAGCTCAAGGCTTATCAATTGGGTCTGATCTTGCATATCAAGATGAAATGACACTAATTAAGGCATTTGAAGGAAGAGGCAAATATTGATATGCGAATTTGAAAGCTTTATTGATAATGAGCTTATAAAAAAATATAAAGCAAATTATCAAAAAATAGATAATAAGATTTCATTTAATGATGATGAAACAAATGATATATTTACAATTGAAATAATTGATAATGAAAATATAAATATCACAAGAAAAGGTGATATTTCAATGAAATTCAAATTCATTTTAAATAAGAAAACAGTTGGTCTATATAAATTTTTAGGAAATATATATCATTTTGATATATATACATCATTAATTGATATATCAAATGATAA
>JAILBI010000201.1 GCA_024681175.1 Acholeplasmatales bacterium | reverse complement strand
AGATAAATAAACATTATCTTATTTAAATGTATAATTGTTTACTGTTAAAGAAATAATAATGACTTATGTTATCACTCTAATTATCTAGATTTAATTCCTGATAACATAAGTCATATAATATATAATATAAAATATATAGAGGAAACTATCTAAAATAGAAAAAGAGAAGAAATAGAAACAAGCTATATAATATGTACTGCTAAGCCTAATGAATGATCTGACAACAGAAACAAAAGGAATGCTAATACGCAGTACTTTATTAGCAAACTAAATATTATATTTATTTAAATATATGGAAGGTAATAATCATTAAAGAATAAAAATGACCTATGTTATCACTCTAGTTATCTAAGCTTAATTCCTGATAACATAAGTCATATAAAACAAATGAGGGATAGAGGCGAGTACTTTATTTTATCTGAAGCCGATAGCCCGACCCTTGTGGTCATTCCCTAAATAATAAAACATATATAAAAGAAAAAGTATAGACCAATAACCTACACTTTTAAAATACCATATACAATGATATAATATAATCGACTTTGGAGTCGATTATTATGGTTTTTAAGGCGGTGGATTATATGAAAAACTTAGGTACTATTTCATTTTATTGTGATGAAAGTTGTTATCAAATTAATGATGGATATTCACATATGGCTATTGCTTCTGTTTGGTGTAGAAAAGATAGAAAAAAGGAAATTTCAAAAATAATACAAGATATAAAAATAAAAAACGGAATTTCTAAACAAACAGAGTTGAAATGGGGTAAAGTATCACCTGCTACCTTAAATATGTATAAAGATATTTTTAAAGCAATTAAGGATTATAAATTACTGAGAATGCGTATCCTTGTTACCAATAAATCAAAAATAAAAAGAGATGCAAGATTTAGATGGTATGATACAATGTATTATAAATTGATCGAGTTTCCAATGACGCAAACGTTATCAAGCTATGACGTAAATAAGGTAGAAGTATATTCTGATGTTATGAATAGTCATTCTACTGAACAAATGAACAAAGTATCACAATTTTTAAAAAAACATTTTAAAAATAGATTACAATTTCAGTCTAAAGTGTGCGAATCAAAAGATATCACATTAATACAAATTGCTGACTTATTGGCTGGTGCATCTACATATTCAAATAGAGGTTTATCAACTTCTGATGCCAAAATGGAATTAGTCTCATTTATTGAAAATACTTTTAAAATTAATTTTAGAAAAACAACTAAAACTAAATATGGTGAGATATCAAGTTATAATGTATTCTTATATGATCCGGAGGTAAATGATAGTGATTTCTAATAATATCTTTTGTCATTTATCTTCTCCAATCGTTAAGCGTAAGGAACAAACAAAAGAAGGCTTTATTTTGGAAAGAAAGAAGTATTTTAAAGAGAAAATTCAATATAAGAAATGTGTTTATAATGGTTTACCAATATTTCTAACCAAAAACAATGAAATTGGTGATGCTTGCTTTAATAAATTTGCGATAGGTGGTGAAAACTTTCATAAAACGAAAAAAATTGATTTAAGACGTTTGGAAAGATTTGATTGGATATTTGAGATAATAGAAAAAATAGAGTTATGTAAAAAATGTGGATGGATAAAAATATATAAAGATAGGAATTATGATAATAGAACTGATATTGAGTGCATAGTGAAGAATTTTAAAATTGTAATTGTAATTGCATCACATAGTGATTATTTTGAAATTATTTCTGCTCATTATAAACGCTATTAAAAACGAAAAAACGCACATTAAAAATGTGCGCTTAGTCATATATCAATTTTACTCTTAGGTAAATCGAAGCAAACGGCATTCTTTCATCCGACGAGATTTAACCCGCATTTTACAAGTTACCTTGCATACTTATAATATAAAATAAAAAGGATTTTGTCAACGAATTCTAAAGAAAAAATGAACTTTTACAGTTATTTTTAATGAGAAATATACAAACCTAATCATTTTAAGCATGGAACTAAAGCTTTGTTATATTATATGTTTTTTTAGAAAATGTAACAATCCAAGTGAAAAGTCAAGATATCTCATTTGTGAAATATAGAATATTACTTTATTCAAATTTATATTGTTTATCATTAAAGAAATAATAATGACTTATGTTATCACTATAATTATCTAAATACTTTCCTGATAACATATGTCATACGAATGAGGGATAGAGGCGAGTACGTAGTTTATCTGAAGCCGAAAGCCCGACCCTTGCGGTCATTCCCAAATAATAATACATATATCTAATGATTAAAGTTTATACAAGAGATATATTTAAAAGAGATTAATTTATATTTTGATAATATTGGATTAGCATAAATGCTAGTCCAAGGATATGAAAATATAAATAAACAATTATAATAATAAATGTAGTATATGGTAATGCTGTAGAATATAATGTTAATATTAATCTAGCTACCTTATTAGATAAATAAACATTATTTTATTAAAATATATAATTGATTTCTTTTAAAGAAATAATAATGACTTATGTTATCACTATAATTCTCTAGATTTAATTCCTGATAACATAAGTCATATAATATAAAATAT
>JAILBI010000152.1 GCA_024681175.1 Acholeplasmatales bacterium | reverse complement strand
TGAAGGCTGTAAATATTATTTAATTAATGCAGGACAATCAAGTATATCTTATACATCTAAAAAGGATAAAGATATTAGAGCTGGTTTATATTTTGGAGATATAAATTATGGTTATGTTAAAGCTAAAAATATAGATATTTCTACATCAAGCCCTGAATATCAATATAAAGAAGATAAAGAAACAAATCAAAAATATCATCATATTATTTCGCCAAAGGATGGTTATCCTAAGAATTATTATGAAAGTATAAATGTATTTAATGATAATGCAGCATTAGGTGATGTTTTATCTACTGCATTATTTTCAATGGATTTAGACACTTTAAAATCATTTACTAAGGCAAATGATATTAAATGTGTTTGTTACAATAAGGAAATATTATATAAGAGTGAAGGATGTGATTTTGTTCATGAATCATAAAATAAGAAATGATATTATCCTTATTTCATCTATTGTAACAATATTAGTTACCATTTTGCTTATCGTTATTTTTACTTCTAAAAAGGGAAAATATGCAGAAGTAAGAAAAGGTGATGAGGTAATAATGAAATTACCACTTGATGAGGATAAGGAATATATAGTAGAAGGTAAAATATCTCCAGTTAAGATAGTTGTTAAAAATGGTGGAGTTTATGTAGCAGAAAGTGGTTGTCCTGATAAGATATGTATGGATATGGGAACTATTTCAAAAACTAATGATAGACCTATATTTTGTGCACCTAATGAAATATTAATTGTTGTGGTGGAGGAATAATATGACTATTAAAAGATTAATGATCATATCAATGCTTCTTTCTGCCGCAATAGTAATTGGATATTTAGAATCTTTAATTCCATTATTCATTCCTGGTGTTAGATTAGGATTAGCTAATGTAATTATATTAATAATGCTATATGAATTTAAATTTTATGAAGCATTGATTGTAGATTTATTAAGAATATTATTAGTTAGCTTAATAAGAGGTACATTCTTATCACCTATATTTTTTATGGCACTTGTTGGTGGTATGTTATCATATTTAATAATGCTATTATTTACTAGATTTAAAAAATTTTCACCAATTGGTGTTTCAGTCCTTGGCTCATTATTTCATGCAGTAGGACAAATATTAGTCGCAATAGTGTTGATGAGTACTGTTAAAATAGCTTATTATTTACCTTTTATTGCATTATTATCTGTTGTAACTGGAATTATATCAGGCTTAATTGCAAAAATGTATTTAAAAAGAAGTATTACCAAGAATTTTATTGAAGGAAATAATGATTTTGAAGAAGAAAATGAAAATATATAAAATATAATATTTTACTTTTGACAAATATTGTTTTATAATTCTTAAATGTGAAAGGTTGGTTGATATACAATGGGGTATACAAAAGACGATATTAGAAAAATTTGTAAAGATGAAAATATCAGATACATCAGAATGATGTTTACTGATATGCTTGGAATGCTTAAGAATGTTGAGATTCCAGCAACAAGATTAGAAGATGCACTTGATAATAAGATTATGTTTGATGGTTCATCAATTGAAGGCTTTGTAAGAATTTATGAAGCTGATATGTTCTTACATCCTGATCTTGATACATTCTTAATTTTAAGCTGGGAAAATTCTGAATATGGTAAGGTTGCAAGATTTATTTGCGATGTTTATCGTCCAGGTGAAAATGGTAATCATATTCCATTTGAAGGAGATCCTAGAGGAACTTTAAAGAGAAATGTTGAATATATGAAAAAGCTTGGCTACAAAGCATTTAATTGCGGTGTAGAGCCTGAATTTTTCTTATTTAGATTAGATAGTGAAGGTCAACCAACATTAAAATTCAATGATACTGGATCATATTTTGATTTAGCACCTATTGATTCTGCAGTAGATTGTAGAAGAGATATTGTTTTAGAATTACAAAAAATTGGCTTTGTAATTGAAGCTTCACACCATGAGGTTTCTCCTGGCCAGCATGAAATTAATTTCCAATTTGGTTCTGCAGTAGAAGCTTGTGATAAGGTTCAAACATTTAAGCTTGTTGTTAAAAATATTGCAAGACGTCATAATCTTCATGCAACATTTATGCCAAAGCCTGTTGAAGGAATCAATGGCTCTGGTATGCATGTTAATTGCTCATTATTAACTAATGATAATAAAAATGCATTCTATGATCCAACAACTAAAAATGGTCTATCTAAGGTAGCACTTGATTGGATTTCAGGTATTTTAACTCATTCTAAGGGTTTCTGCTTCTTAACAAATCCTATTGTAAATTCATATAAGAGAATCGTTCCAGGCTTTGAAGCTCCTTGTTATATTTCATGGAGTGATTCAAACCGTTCTACAATGATTCGTATTCCTGCATCACGTGGTATGGCTACAAGAACTGAGGTAAGATCAGTTGATGTTGCAGCAAATCCATATTTAGCTATTTCTGCAATATTACGTGCAGGCTTAGATGGTATTGAAGGAAATTGTAA
>JAILBI010000121.1 GCA_024681175.1 Acholeplasmatales bacterium | reverse complement strand
AAACATCTCCTTTCTACATTTGAACAACTATTCAAATATTATTTTAAAATATAAGTTATCAGTAAATGATAACTAATTTATTGATTATTATTTGAATGTTTGTTCATATATTCAATAGTATTATAGAACTTATAATTATATATTTCAAGTAAAATAAATAAAAAATGGCAGGAAATATATCCTGCCATAATTATTATTTAGTTAACATATCATCAATTGGCTTACCAGGGGCAACCATTGGTAATACTTTTTCATCTAATGCAACATATGCATTAATTAAACAAGGCTTACGATTCTTAATTGCTTGTTTAATTGCATTATCATATTCTTCTTTTGTTTTAGCTTCATAATAATCAATATCACATGCTTTGCATAGATATTCATAATTTAAATTATTATCAAGTGTAGTTTGAGAATATCTCTTACCATAGAATGCAGTTTGCCATTGACGAACCATACCTAATGTTCCGTTATTTGCAATAACTTCAATAATTGGAAGATTATATCTTCTAATTGTTAAAAGCTCATTCATATTCATTCTAAATGAACCATCGCCTGCAATATTAAATACATATGCTTCTGGATTACCAAATTGGGTACCAATTGCGGCACCAAGACCAAATCCCATTGTACCTAAACCACCAGATGTAATTAATCTCTTTGGCTTAGTATATGTGAAATATTGTGCTGCCCACATTTGTGATTGTCCTACTTCTGTTGAAATGAAGCAATCACCTTTTGTTTGCTTATAAATTGATTCCATGAAATATCTTGGACGAAGTGCTGCAGAAACTTGATTTTCAGAGAATACATCCTTCCAAGAATCAACTAATGCAATCCACATTGTATTTTTCTTTGGCTTTAAATATTTCTTTAATCTAGTAAAGAATTCCTTTAAATCCATACAAAGTGGATAATCAACCTTAATATTTTTGCCAATTTCAGCAACATCACAATCAACATGAACTATTTTAGCATTTTCAGCAAAATGCTTATGATTTGACAATACTCTATCTGAGAATCTTACGCCAAGGGCTAATAATAGGTCACAATCAACAACGCATCTATTTGAAGCAATTGTACCATGCATACCAATTAAGCCTGTTGATAATCTATCAGATTGATCAAATGCACCAATACCCATTAATGAAGTAGCAACTGGAATATCTTCCATATCAGCTAATTCCTTTAATTCATTTGATGAATTACTTAATAAGATACCACCACCAGCATAAATAAATGGCTTTTCAGCATTATTAATTAATTCGGCAACCTCTTTAATTTTTTCTTCTTCTACCTCAGGAAGCTTCTTAAATTGAACTGTCTTATCAATCTTCTTAGGACTATATTCGCATACTGCAGCAGTAACATCCTTAGGAATATCGATTAATACTGGACCAGGTCTTCCAGATCTTGCAATTTCAAATGCTTCACGAATTGTATCTGCAAGGTCATTAACATCCTTAACGATATAATTATGCTTAGTAATAGGCATAGTAATACCTGCAATATCAACCTCTTGGAATGAATCTTTTCCAAGTAATGCATTTGTAACATTTCCTGTAATTGCAACAATTGGACTTGAATCCATATATGCAGTTGCAATACCAGTGACAAGATTTGTTGCACCTGGACCTGATGTTGCAAGACAAACACCTACCTTACCAGTAGATCTTGCATATCCATCTGCAGCATGTGCAGCACCTTGCTCATGGCTTGTTAATATATGACGGATACGGTCCTGATTTTTATATAATTCATCATAAATATTTAATACTGCTCCGCCTGGATAACCAAATATTGTATCAACGCCTTGCTCTATTAAACATTCAATAATGATTTGTGAACCATTGAGTTTCATAAAATCACCTCATTTTATAATTAATCTTTAAATACTGCTCCTGTTGATGCTGAAGTAACAAGCTTAGCATATCTTGCAAGATAACCAGTTTTAACCTTTGGTTCAGGTTTAACCCAGTTCTTTCTTCTTGTTTCAATTTCCTTTTCATCAACTAATAATTCTATTGTACAAGCGATCATATCAATTTTAATTAAATCGCCATCATGTACAAGTCCAATTAAGCCACCTTCAGCAGCTTCTGGAGATACGTGACCAATAGATGCACCTCTTGTAGCTCCTGAGAATCTACCATCAGTGATTAAAGCGACATCCTTATCAAGACCCATACCAGCTAAACGTGATGTTGGAGCTAGCATTTCTCTCATACCAGGTCCACCCTTAGGTCCTTCATATCTGATAACAACAATATCTCCTTTTTCGATTTTGCCGCCATCAATTGCTTTAATTGCATCTTCTTCTGAATCATATACCTTTGCTTTACATGTATGTTGAAGCATATTAGGTGCAACGGCACCACGCTTAACAACACATCCATCTGGTGCAAGATTACCCTTTAATACGGCAATACCACCAGTTTTTGAATATGGATTATCAATAGTTCTAATAACCTCAGTATTTTTATTTACTGCGTTTTTAATATTTTCTCTAATTGTCTTACCTGTAACTGTAGGTAGATCAAGATCAAGGATACCAAGCTTAGAAATTTCTTTCATAACTGCTTGAATACCACCTGCTTCATTTAAATCCTCCATATAAGTGTGTCCTGCAGGTGCAAGATGACAAATATTTGGAGTATGCTCTGATATTTCATTAGCCATTTCTAAATTAATTTTAACGCCTGCTTCATGCGCAATTGCAGGAAGGTGAAGCATTGTATTTGTTGAACAGCCAAGTGCCATATCACAAGTTAAAGCATTTCTAAATGATTTTTCATTAATAATATCTCTTGCTTTAACATTATTTCTTACAAGATCCATAATAGCCATACCAGAATGCTTAGCTAATCTTAAACGATCTGCATAAACACATGGAATAGTTCCATGACCTGGAAGTGCGATACCTAAAACCTCACACATACAGTTCATTGAATTTGCTGTATACATACCTGAGCATGAACCACAGCCTGGGCAAGAATGGTCTTCATATTCTCGTAATTCTTCTTCTGTAATTTTGCCAGATAAATATTTACCTACGGCTTCAAATGTTGAAGAAAGTGATGTTTTTGATCCATTTACACGTCCTGCAAGCATTGGTCCTCCTGAGCAAACAATTGTAGGAAGATTTAATCTGCATGCACCCATAAGCATACCTGGAACAATCTTATCACAGTTAGGAATTAATACTAAGCCATCTAATGCATGAGCATTTGCCATACATTCAATAGAATCAGCAATTAATTCTCTTGTGACAAGTGAATATTTCATACCCTCATGACCCATTGCAATACCATCACAAACACCAATTGCAGGTATTTCAATTGGAGTTCCACCTGCCATTAAAACACCACGCTTAACAGCTTCTGAAATCTTATCAAGATAAGCATGACCTGGAACTATTTCACTTTTAGCAGAAACAACACCAATCAATGGACGTTCAATTTCTTCATCTGTATAACCTAAAGCCTTAAATAAAGATCTATTAGGAACACGCTCAACGCCTTTTTTAACTACATCACTTCTCATAAATTACCTCCGAGAATTATTATTTTAAATATTTTTTTATTTCTTTAATGCTGCAACAACTAAGTCGCCCATTTCTTTAGTACCAACAATCTTGTCAGCTGGAGTATCTTTAGATTTGATATCTCCTGTTCTCCAACCTGCATCAAGTACAGCATTAACTGCTCTATCGATACAAGCTGCTTCTTCCATTAAGCCTAAAGAATAACGGAATAGCATTGGAACAGATAAAATTGTTGCTAATGGGTTAGCAAGGTTCTTACCTGCAATATCAGGTGCTGAACCATGAATTGGCTCATATAAGCCTAGCTTACCTGCACCAAGTGATGCAGATGCAAGCATACCAATTGAACCTGCAACTTGGCTTGCTTCATCAGTTAAGATATCACCAAAGATATTTGATGTTACGATAACATCGAATTGTCTTGGATTTCTAACAAGCTGCATAGCTGCATTATCAACATACATTTCATTTGTTTCAACATCTGGATAATTCTTCTTAACTCTTTCAAATACAGCTCTCCAAAGTCTTGAAGATTCTAATACGTTAGCTTTATGAACACAAGTTAATTTATGATTTCTCTTTTGTGCTGCTTCAAAGCCTGTTTTTAAAATTCTTTCAATTTCATAAACTGAATATTTTTCTAAATCTGAAGCCCAGCAATCTGGCTTTTCAGGATTATAAGCTGGTGAATTTGCTTTTTCACCGAAATACATACCACCAGTTAATTCACGAACAACTAAGATATCTAAGCCTTCGCCAATGATTTCTGGCTTTAATGGTGATGTATATTGAAGCTGCTTATATAATACAGCTGGTCTTAAATTTGCATATAATTTTAATGCGCCTCTAATTCCAAGTAAACCACGTTCAGGACGATCACCATTTGTTAAATGATCCCACTTTGGTCCACCTACTGCACCAAGTAATACTGCATCTGATTTTAATGCTGCATCAATTGTATCTTGAGGAAGTGATGTGCCATCCATATCGATAGCGATACCACCCATTCTTTTTTCAATAATGTTAAATTTATGACCGTATAATTCGCCAATACGATTCATTACTTTTACTGCTTCTCTTACAATATCTGGACCAATACCATCACCAGGTAATGTAACGATGTTAAATTCTGCCATTTTTATATCTCCTTAAATTATTTCTTTAATTCATTTTTAATTTTATTAATTAAGCCACCTTGAGCAATAATGTTTTGCATAAATGGTGGGAATGGTGCTGCTTGGAATTTATGACCAGTAGTTTCATTAACGATTACACCGCTATTGAAATCAACTGAAACAACATCACCATCTTTAATATCATCAACTGCTTCAGGACATTCCATAATTGGTAAACCAATGTTGATTGAATTTCTATAGAAAATTCTTGCGAATGTCTTAGCAATAACACATGATACACCACAAGTCTTAATAGCAAGTGGAGCATGCTCTCTTGATGAACCACAGCCAAAGTTCTTATCAGCAACTAAAATGTCGCCAACCTTAACTCTTTGAGCGAAAGGCTTCTTACCCGCATTAATATCTTGCTTAGAATCTTCCATACAGTGAGAAGCTAATTCCTTTGGATCTGATGTATTTAAATATCTAGCTGGAATAATAACATCTGTATCGATGTCAGAACCATATTTTAAAACTGTACCCTTTGCGTTCATTATTATTTTTCCTCCATATAATCTCTTGGATCAGCAATATAGCCTGCGATTGCTGATGCAGCTGCTGTAGCTGGTGAAGCTAAATATACTTCACTATCAACGTGACCCATACGACCAACGAAATTTCTGTTAGTTGTAGATACACATCTTTCACCTGCAGCTAAAATACCCATATGTCCGCCAAGACATGGACCACAAGTTGGAGTTGAGAATGCACAGCCAGCTTCAACTAAATCTTGAACGATTCCTTCAACAATTGCTTGAAGATAAATCTTTTGTGTACCAGGTAATACAATACAACGAACGTTTTTGTTTACCTTCTTACCCTTTAAGATATCTCTTGCAATTCTTAAATCTTCCATTCTACCATTTGTACATGAACCAATTACAACTTGGTCAATAGTAGTTTTCTTACATACATCTTCATCTACTGTATGAGCATTTTCTGGTAAATGAGGGAATGCAACTGTTGGTTTAATCTTTGATAAGTCAATATCAAATACCTTATCATATTCTGCATCTGCATCTGCTTCATATACAACTGGCTTCTTTAATGAATGCTCTTTGCAATAAGCAAGTGTTTGCTCATCTACTGCAAAGATACCATTCTTTGCACCAGCTTCAATAGCCATGTTAGCCATTGAGAATCTAGAATCCATAGATAAATATTTTAAACCATCACCAGAGAATTCCATAGATTTATATAATGCACCATCTACACCAATCATACCAATGATGTGTAAAATTACATCTTTTCCTGAAATACCAAATGCTGGCTTACCAGTTAAATTAAATTTTAAAGCGCTAGGTACCTTGAACCATGCCTTACCAGTTGCCATACCAACACCCATATCAGTTGAACCTACACCTGTAGAGAATGCACCAAGTGCACCATATGTACAAGTGTGAGAGTCAGCACCAATTGTAAGGTCACCAGATACTACTAAGCCCTTTTCAGGAATAATAGCATGCTCAATACCCATTTGACCAACTTCAAAATAGTTATGAATATCCTTAGAATGAGCAAATTCTCTAATAAATTTGCATTGTTCTGCTGATTTTATATCCTTATTTGGAGTGAAGTGATCTGGTACGATAACTACCTTATCCTTATCAAATACACCATCAACACCAATTTTGTTAAATTCCTTTATTGCAACTGGAGTTGTAATATCATTACCATGAACTAAGTCAAGCTTAGCTTCGATTAATTGTCCTGCCTTAACAGATTCTAAGCCAGCATGTGCTGCTAAAATCTTTTGGCTCATTGTCATTCCCATATTTATTTATTCTCCTTAAATAATTTATATTCTATTGAATCAATTAAAGCCTTGAAGGATGCTTCAATAATATCTCTTGAAACTCCTACAGTACTCCAACTATTCTTTCCATCAGTTGATTCGATGATAACTCTTGTCATCGCTGCTGTAGCTGATTCTTTTCCATCTAAAATACGTACCTTATAATCAGCTAATGATACTTCATTTAGCTTTGGATAGAATTTACCAATAGCTTTTCTTAATGCCTTATTTAAAGCATCGACAGGACCATTTCCAATTGCTCCTGTAATTTCTTCTTCATTTCCAACCATCACATCAATAACGGCTGAGGCACTCTTATCATCATTTCTTGGTCCTTCTCCAAGAATTCTAAAATTCTTCACCTCGAAGAAAGGCTTAAATGAACCAAGAGCCTTATGAGCTATTAATTCAAATGATGCATCAGCACCTTCAAATTGATATCCTTTATATTCTAAATTCTTAATTTCATCTACTATTAATGAAACTCTAGGATCATTTTTAGCAATATCAGGATAAATCTTATTAAGCTTTGCAAGAACAGTTGATTTTCCTGCAACCTCACTTATTAAGAACTTTCTTTCATTTCCTACACAATCAGGATTAACATGCTCAAATGATTTAGAATCCTTATAAACACCATCAATATGCATTCCTGCCTTATGTGCAAATGCATATTCACCAACATATGGTAAATTATTACCTAATTTAAAATTAGATATTTCTGCAACATATCTTGATATTGGTGTTAATTTTGAAATGTTACCATCAGGTAAGCATTTAATTTTCTTTTTTAATTCAAGATTTGGAATGATTGTTGATAAATTTGCATTACCACATCTTTCACCATATCCAAGTAAGGTACCTTGAATTTGACTACAGCCATTCATTACCGCAAGTATTGATAATGAGACAGCCATACCACCATCGTTATGAGTATGAATTCCTAATTCTGTTTTAATATTAGCTTTTACATCAGCTAATATTTCAACTAATTCATCAGGGAAGATGCCTCCGTTTGTGTCACATAAAATGATAGTTTCAGCACCAGCATCTTGTGCTGCCTTTAATGTCTTAATAGCATAATCTCTATTAACCTTGTAACCATCAAAGAAGTGTTCAGCGTCGAAAAAGACCTTCTTACCCATTGATTTTAAATATTTAATTGAATCACTAATCATTGATAAATTTTCTTCCAATGTAGTGTTGATTATTTTTTCAACATGGAAAGATGATGATTTTCCGAATATACAAACATATTCTGTTCCCGCTTCAAGCAAAGCATTTAAATTTTCATCATTCTTGCAAAGAATATTATGTCTTCTTGTAGAACCGAATGCTACAAGCTTTGAATGCTTAAAGCTAATATTAGATGCTTCCTTAAAGAAGTCTAAATCCTTTTTGTTTGAACCGGGATTTCCTGCCTCGATAAAGTCAATTCCAAGGTCATCAAGTGCCTGAGCAATTTTCAATTTATCGTTCACAAGAAAGCTGATTCCTTCAGCCTGTGCTCCATCTCTTAGTGTTGAATCAAAGATTTTTACGCGCACAAAAACATCTCCTTAATTAAAGTTCAAAAGCGGAAAAGAATTTATTCCGCCTTTGAAACATATATACAAAAACTAGTTGTTGATTAATTTTTCGTCTTCGTTATTCCAGCTATAAAGCTTTCTAACTTCAGCACCAATCTTTTCAGATGGATGTTCAGCAGCCTTCTTACGTAAAGCTCTGAAATGAGCTTGGCCACCAGCTTCAGACATATCTAATAAGAAATCTTTTGCGAATGCGCCAGTTTGAATATCAGATAAAATCTTCTTCATAGCCTTCTTAGTGTCTTCAGTTATAATCTTTGGACCAGTAATATAATCACCATATTCTGCAGTATTTGAAATTGAATAACGCATTCCTGCAAAACCTGATTGATAAATTAAATCTACAATTAATTTCATTTCGTGAATACATTCGAAATATGCGTTTCTTGGATCATATCCAGCTTCGCATAATACTTCGAAGCCTGTTTGCATTAATGCACAAACACCACCGCATAATACAGCTTGTTCACCGAATAAATCTGTTTCAGTTTCAGTTCTGAAATTTGTTTCAAGTAAGCCAGCTCTTGCACCACCAATACCAAGACCATAAGCCTTAGCTAAATCCCAAGCATGACCTGTTGCATCTTGTTCAACAGCGATTAAGCATGGAGTTCCTTTACCTGCTTGGTATTCAGAACGTACAGTATGACCTGGAGCCTTTGGAGCAATCATAGCTACATCTACATCTGCTGGTGGAACGATTTGTCCGAAATGAATTGCGAATCCATGAGCGAACATAAGCATCATACCAGGACGAAGATTTGGAGCAATATCCTTCTTGTACATAGCAGCTTGCTTTTCATCGTTAATTAAAATCATAACGATATCAGCCTTCTTAACTGCTTCTGCAGTTTCATAAACTGTTAAGCCTTGCTTTTCAGCCTTTTCTTTGCTCTTTGATCCTTTATAAAGACCAACAACAACATTTACGCCTGATTCTTTTAAGTTTAATGCATGTGCATGGCCTTGTGAACCATAACCGATGATTGCAACTGTCTTACCCTTTAATAGGTTAAGATCACAATCCTTTTGATAATAAATTTTTGCTGAGTAATTTGTGTAATTAGCACCTTGTTCTAACATTTCTTTTTTCTCCTTTTATATATAATATTATTAATTAATCATCAAGTGAATCACTCTTTAGCTCACTTGCTCCTCTATCAAGAGCAACTGTGCCTGTTCTTATGATTTCTCTTAAACCATAAGGATCTAACATCTTTATGAGGGCTGAAATCTTTGTTCTTGTTCCTGTAGCCTCCATAATTATTGTGTTATCAGTAACATCTACTACATGTGCTCTAAAGATATTTGCAATCTCTAGAATTTGTGAACGCTTGTCAATTGGACAATCGATTTTTACAAGACATAATTCTCTTTGAACAGATGTATCAGGGAAGCATTCAGAAATTTTAACAACATCTACAAGCTTCGCAAGCTGATTTTTGATTTGATCAAATTCTTCATCATCGCATGCAACAACGATAGTCATTCTCGCAAGTGTCTTATCTTCTGTTGTACCAGATGATATAGTCTCAATTGAGAAGCCTCTTCTTGAGAATAATCCAGATACTCTAGATAATACGCCCATGTGGTTATTTACTAATACTGACAATGTATGTTTAGCCATATTATTGCCCCTTTCCAATTACGTAAACCCGAATAATCGGTAAAACCATAATTTTTTAAGAAAATTTTCATTCATTATATTAAAATATCAACAAAAAGTCAACGATAAAAAGTTCTTGAATTGAATAGAATTTATTGATTTTTGAGATACTAAAAATAATATTTCACATTTTCTTAAAAAGTTCGAATATAATTTCAGTTTTTTAGAAAAATATTGTATTTTTAAAATTTTATTCATTTCTTTGAAAACGTTTTATTTATTTTATCATACAAAAACATAAATAATTCCTGAATTTGCTTTAGTTCTTTCACCTTCAGGAATTACATTTTTGCCTAGAAATTTATGATATTGTTCTTTAAACATATCATTATTACTACCATCTAGATAATCTTTTATTTTTTTATTTAATTTATATTCTTCTAATTTATTTAATAAGACTGTCTTTATTTTATGACTACCAGTATTTTTACCATAGCCAGTGATAAATTTAATTAATCTATCTTTTTCTTTTCTTCCAAATGATAAATATTTATCTAAATTAGCTATAGCACTATAAGTAGTAAAATTATGTAAATCTATTGTATACATTAAAGATCACTCATATGTAAGAAATTATCATTATTATCTTTACATGATTTAATTTTTAAATAAACTAAATTATCATTTTCAATTCCATTTAAATGTAATATATCTTCTACTACACAAATAGATTCACTTGATGCATCCGCAATAGTTATTGCAGAGCCATCAATATTAATTTTAATACCATCAAGCTTATCTACATCATCTGAATGCTTATCTCCAATAGCCATTGCTTCAAATACTTGATCACATGATAATGCAGAAAATCCTACAACATCACCCTTTTTAAGATTTTTACCTGTTACACTTTGGCTTCCTAATAGCATTAAAATCTTATCATAATCACAAAGCATACTCCATGCACATGTCATCGCATATTTTTTATTATTCTTAATATAAGCTATTACATGAACACCATGATCAATAATTTTTTTATTTTCCATTTTTTCCTCCAACAAATTTATTATTTTCTATTAATCTTATAATATTACCATCCTTTAAATATGCATCTACTATCATATCATCAGTACCAAATATTAAATCTATATGATACATAGAATGGTTTATTTTAGTTAAATCCTTAACCCCTTCAGTAAATCCTTCACCTAACGCTAGATGGCATCCTGTATTTTCATCTAATAATGTAGTCATATAACAAAATGGATCTAGACCCTTAACTAAGGATATTTCACCTACATATTTTAATGATTCATCCTTAATTAAATCATCTAAGCCTTCGTTATAAACAAGCTCTCCATCCTTAAATATTAACATATAAGCATTTACAAATATATTTTTATAAAATAATGGCTTAGATGATATTAATGTTCCATCTACTCCATATTTATAGGGTGATATAAATATTTCCTGACAAGGAATATTTGATTCATAATCATTATCTATAAAATTAGGTCCTAAAAATTTATAATCATCATTTAATTTAATTTTTAAATCAGTTCCTAATCCTGTTTTATAATGTAGATAATCTATATTTAATTCATTTAAATAATTAATGTATTTTTTTAATTCATTTTCTTTATATGATAATTTAATTATTTTTTTTAATAATTCTGCTTCACTTAATCCTAATTTTAAAGCCCACATATTATTAGGTAAGGCAAATGTAGTATGTGGATGTGTTCTAAAATAGATTCTTGTGAATGATAATCTATATATATTTTTACTATACATCTCTACATCATATGTATTTGTAATAGGCATATTAAATGGAGATGTAATAGTTAATCTTTTAAAATGCTTTAAAACAAGGCTTTTATACATATTAACTCTATCATCTAAAAATTTCTCCCAGCCCTTTTCCTTTAGGTCCTTTTCAAGTAAATCTCCATCTGTATAGGTTATTATAATATCATTAGTATATTTATTTATTACTTCCTTTAAAATATTCAAATAATAAGGGAGATAGCTTGAGATAATAATCTCAATCGTATCCCCCTTATTAATATTTATTCCTTTTTTTAAAACAAATTCAAAATAAGAAATTAATTCTTTATTCAAGATCAAATCTCTCTTTCACATATGCAACAATTAAATTAACACAATTATCTATACCAATTTTAGAATTAATACATAAATCATAATTAGGAGCCATACCCCATTCCTTATCAGTATAGAAATTATAATAGCTCTTTCTTTTCTTATCACGCTTAACAATCATAGATTCAGCATTTTCTTTCTTTATGCCATAGAAATTAACTGCACGCTCAACCTTGTCAGCCATTGGTGCACAAATGAAAATTGAGCACAAATTAGGATCATCCTTTAATACATAATCTGCACATCTTCCTACAATTACACAAGATTCCTTTTCAGCAATATTTTTAATTGTATCAAATTGTGCTAAAAATACCTTTTGTGATAATGACATATCAAAGGAATACATACCAATACCAGCACCAAAGAATGAATCTTTTTTCTCATCGAAATTTTTAAAAACTGTTTCACTCATGCCAGATTCCTTTGCGGCTTCAATTAATAATTCATTATCATAAAATGCAATGCCTAATTTTTCTGCAACCATTTTACCAATGAATCTTCCACCTGAGCCATATTCACGACCAATTGTTATAACATATTTCATATCGATCACCTCTAAATTTATTATATCAAAATATAATTATTTTTTAAAGAATTAAGACTTATATTCATTTTCAATGAAGCAAAAGCTATTTACATCAAATAAGCCCTTATCTGTAATTTTAATTTCAGGAATTACAGGTAGTGCCATAAATGATAATGTTGTAATAGGATCAACATCACAACTTACACCTAAAACATTATGAGCTTTTTGATGTATTTCACTTAATTTATAAGATACATAATAGCCATCCTTATCACTCATTAATCCTGCGATAGGCATTGGAAGTGAGGCAATAACCTTGCCCTCATTTACAAGAACTATACCACCTTC
>JAILBI010000105.1 GCA_024681175.1 Acholeplasmatales bacterium | reverse complement strand
CAATTCATAAATCACAGGGTAGTGAATTTGATAATGTTATAGTACCAATATTTAAATCATATAATATTATGCTTACTAAAAATTTAATTTATACCGCAATTACAAGAGCGAAGAAGAAGCTTATTATTATAGGTGATCCTAAAACATTATCATATGCAATAACTATTTTATCTAATGAAAGACAAACATCATTATTAGAATTCTTAAAGGATAATAAAAATGATAAAAGAATAAGAATAAATGATCCTGAAATACCATTTGAATTTGATGGTGAATATGATATGGAAGGTATTACTCCATATACATTTATGGATGATTAATCAAAATGCCCTATTATGGGCATTTTTTCTTTTATATAATCATTTATATTTATTTCAAATTCTATGATTATTAATTGTAATTCTATAAATGATGGCTCTAATAGACCATTTTCAATTCGATTATATCTAATTTTATTTATGCCTAATCTTTTAGCCATTTCCTTTTGGCTTATTTCTTTTCTTTCTCTTATTTGTTTTAATATTTTTGAAAATTCCTTATAGCTTATCATAATATCTCCTATTTAAATTATAAAATATTTATATATTTTAAAAAACAATTTTAGGGTGATAAATTAAGGCATAAATTTATGTTTAAAATAATTAAAATTTTACATTTTTAGAAATAATTAATAATATCACTATAAGTGATATATTATTGATATTTGACAATCAAATATGATATAATGCATTTTGTTAAATTGTCTTTAATTGGCAATTTGGGGGCATTATTATGAAAAATATGAAATCATATGAAATTAGACAAATGTGGTTAGACTTTTTTAAATCAAAGGGTCATGATGTAGAACCATCTGCATCTTTAGTACCACAAGATGATCCAACTCTTTTATGGACTAACGCTGGTGTTACTCCATTAAAGAAATATTTTGATGGAAGTGTTGTTCCACTAAATCCAAGAATTACAAATGCACAAAAGTGTATTCGTACAAATGATATTGAAAATGTAGGTAAGACTGCACGTCACCACACTTTCTTTGAAATGCTTGGAAATTTCTCTATTGGAGATTATTTTAAGCAAGAAGCTATTAAGTGGGCTACTGAATTATTATTTGAAGAAAAATGGTTCGGATTTGATAAAAATAAAATTTATATTACTTATTACACTAAGGATAATGAAGCTAAAGAAACATGGATGAAAAATGGTATTTCTGAAGATCATTTAATTCCTCTTGATGGTAATTTCTGGGAAATTGGTGAAGGTCCTTGTGGTCCTGATACAGAAATGTTTTATGATAGAGGAGAAAAATATGATAAAAGAGGTCCAGAATTAATTCGTGATGATATTGAAAATGATAGATTCATTGAGATTTGGAATATCGTATTTTCCCAATTTAATTCTAAAATTGGTGTTGCAAGAGAAAATTATAAAGAATTACCTAAGAAAAACATTGATACAGGATGTGGTCTTGAAAGATTATGCTGTGTAATGCAAGGTGTAGATACAAATTATGATACTGATTTATTTATGCCTATCATTAAAAAGACAGAAGAAATTTCAGGTGTTAAATATCATGGCCAAATGGCATTTAAGGTTATTGCAGACCATGTAAGAACTGTAGTATTTGCGGTTGCAGATGGTGCAGCATTCTCTAATGAAGGAAGAGGCTATGTTTTAAGAAGAGTCTTAAGAAGAGCTTCTAAGCATGCAAAGAGCTTAGGCGTTAATAAGCCATTTATGGCAAGCCTTGTTGATGTTGTAATTGATATTATGGAGCCATATTATCCATATTTAAAGGAAAAGGCTGAAATTGTTAAAAAGCTTATTACAAGAGAAGAAGAAAAATTCTTATTAACACTAAACCAAGGTGAAAAATTATTAGATACATTATTTGAAAAGAATAAAACTACTAAGGTTTTATCTGGCCATGATGCATTTACAATGTATGATACTTATGGCTTCCCTATTGAGCTTACAATTGAATCTTGTGAGGATAAAGGCTTTAAGGTTGATACAGATGGCTTTAATAAGGAGCTTGAAGCACAAAAGGAAAGAGCAAGATCATCACGCTCTGAAGCTCAAAGTATGAAGGGCCAAAATGAAGAATTCTTAAAATTTAAGGCTGAATCTAGATTCTCAGGATATGATTGTACAAACCAACAGTCAAAGGTTATTATGACATTTGGTAATGCAGTAGTTTTAGATGAAACTCCATTTTATGCATTCTCAGGTGGTCAATTATGTGATAAGGGTACAATTGATGGCATTGAGGTTATAGATGTAGTTAAATTACCTAATGGTCAGCATTTACATGTATTAAAAGAAAATCCATTTTCAATTGGTGATATGGTATTTGCTGAGGTTGAT
>JAILBI010000269.1 GCA_024681175.1 Acholeplasmatales bacterium | reverse complement strand
ATTCCATTATTTTTTCGTCTATATTAGCTTCTTTTTTTAATAATGGTGTAATATGATGTCTTATTCTATTTCTTAAATAATCATCAGATAAATTAGTTTTATCTTCAAAATAAATATAATTATTTTTATTTACATAATTATATATTTCATCTTTATTAGCGCATAGTAGAGGTCTAATAGTTGTGAATTTACCATCATAATTAGCAATTTTTATGCCACCATAGCCATATAAATTGCTTCCTTGCATTATTTTTATTAATACAGATTCAATTTGATCATCTTGATGATGGGCTGTGGCAATAATATTTGTATTATATTTTAATGCACATGATTTAAAAAAATCATATCTTTCATCATGGGCTTGTCCTTCAAAATTTTCATCATCATTATGATAAAAATCATATTGCTCATATGGAATATTAAGGCTTTTAGCTAAAGCTTGCATATGAGCCTCTTCAATAGCTGATTCTTCTCTTAAATGATGATTTACATGAGCTAAAACAACTTTATATGATAAATTATATAAAACGTGAAGAAGGGCGATACTATCTACACCGCCTGAAACTGCACAAATTATGAATTTTTCTTTATCTAATTTAATATTTTGTTCTTTCAAAAAATTCTTAATTTTTTCTTCCATGATTTTAACTCCATAGCGTTATTATAAATATTTTTTTATTTTTTTACAATAAATGATATTTATTTACATAAAATAACATAAAAATAACAAAAAGGGAATACCTATAGGTATCCCCTTATTTTGTTGAATTATTTTAAACTAAATTCTTGAGTTTCTTCATTTAAATCCCAAATATTATCAAAATCGAAGCCGAAAGTTGTTAAATATGCTTTTGTAAATTTGAATTCAGAATGAGTTTCTTCATTATATAAGTCAAATACTAATGATATTGATCCAATATAATTAGAATAATTTTCTCTCCATGTACCAAAATTAATTGCTGCATAATATCCACCATAATCTGCAGATACTGATACACGACCTACGATAGGTGAAGAATTCTTGTGAGCATATTCATATAAATTAGTGCTTGATAGCTTTTGAGCTAATGCATCTAAATATGTTCCACGATATCTAAATACAGTAATAGATATATTTCCATTAATGCTTGCGTCTGCACCACCAGTTTCAAATCCGCCAATAATACCACCATTGTAGTTACCATAAGCAATTAATGTTCCTTTATAAACATTATTACGAACATCAACTACATATTCTGGACCAGATTTGATTCTTCCTACGATACCACCAACACATCCGCCTGAATCTTGTTCATCACCGATGTTTGCGATACATAAGCAGTTAGAAACATATAGATTTAAGAAGACTTGGTCACCATTCATTTGAACATTACCAATGATACCACCAGCATATTTGCTTGATGCATGGATTAGATAAATGTGAGAATCAGTTGGATCTAATGATTCAAATGATTCAACAAGCTCTTCTCTTGTTGCATCTTCTTTCATGCTAAATAATGGGTTAATTAATGAACAATTTGTAATTGTATTAGTTAAGCCAGTGATTTGACCAATGATACCACCACCAGATTGATATGTATAAACTTCAACCTTTCTAGCATGTACATTATGTACGAATCCACCACGCATTTCACCAATAATACCAACTTGTTTAGCAACACTAGGTACTTCTAAACCACCATCTTCGGAAATATTGATATTTTCAAAATCAAGATTCATAATTGTACCGTTTTGTAAACGATAGAACATATTAAGACACTTGTTAGTTGTAGAAGCTAAATTATTTGTAGCTACTGTGAAATTGAAATTAGTTACTTTATGACCTTGACCATTTAATAAAGATTGGAACGCTTTATTAGTATCATTTGTACCTAACCAATCCTTGAAATCATAATTAGAGAAATCAAGATCTGTAGTTAAATTATAAATTGTTGTAGTAGATATAGATTCTTCATCAGCTAATTTACCTGTTCTTGCAAGAGATGTAAATCCAGCAATATTATCAACATTCTTAGCTGTAACATCAAAGCTTCTTAATGCATCTGCAGCATTAGCATTCTTAAATATAGGATTACCTTGTGAATCTTTTGCATCAGATGCTTTATCTCTATTTTCATATTCTTCATCGTTGATAACAGTATAATATACCTTATAACCATTACCTAAATTGAAATTAGGATGAGTTTCATCAATGTTAAATTTAATTTGAGCTTCAGTGTTTGTCTTAGAAACCTTGAAGAATAATGCATCATCATTATGGATTAAATCATATGCTGATTCTACTGTTGTTCCATTTGGAACTGGTAATGCAGCGATATAACCTTCAACGTTTGTTAATACTGAATCAATAACGATTCCATCTGGCATTAATGATACATTTGGAGCACTATCAAATGAGATTGTACATTGAGGATCAACTACATATACATAATATACATATGTTGATTTAACATTTGGATTTGCAACCTCTTGCGCAACACAAGTTACACGATATACACCTGGAACTGATGTAGAAACGCCATCAACACTATAATATCTTGCGCCTGTTTTTGCTTCTAGTGCAAATTCATAAGTGATATCTAATGTATAATAATCTGCAGGTAATTCTGTTTGAGAAATACTTGAATCATCTAAAGCGAAGATTCTTGGATTATTATAAATAGAATATTTATCTGTACGAATTTCCTTTAATGTATTTGTTGAAGAGATGTTACCAAGCTTTCTATTACGTCCATAAACTGTAATATAGAAATCTCTATAACAATATGAAGCATCCTTTGAAATTTTTGCAGTTAATTTAACAACTGTAGTTTCATCAGGAATTGTAACAATACCTCTTGCGAAGAATGAATTTGAAACAGTTGCTGTCTCGTTATTGTTTATTGCAATAACTTCAGGGTTTTCACTTTCCCATTCAATATCGCATCCACCAATAAGCTTTGGTATATCGAAATCTTGGAAAGTCTTTGTTACATCTGTGATAGGATCACATGCTGCATATGCTGAGAAAATTGATACTTCTTCATCGAAGAAATTAATTGTTTTATTGTCTTCAAATGTGAAGAATTGTGCATGTTCATATTCATCATATGAATTTTTATCTAATACAGCACCAATAGGCTTTCCTTCGCAGAAAGTTAATAAATTTTCATCAACAATCTTTAAAGTATCACCCATATTAACTGAATAATCTTCATTTCTGAATCTTAAAGATGCAGTTAATAATGTATCTTGAGTTTGTCTTGATTCACAAAGCATATTAATCTTATTAAGATTTGCGAATGATGAATCTGATAAGCCTGTGTATACTGAACCGACATTAAATGCAACATCATTATCATCAGAAACCCAGCTTGATGCATCTACTGGAGATGTGAAATATCTATATATTTCAGAATGTGTATCTTTATCAAAATCTGTATTTAAGATTGAATAAGCCATACTTCCACGGAATGCATCTTTGTTGTATGTTGAATCACCATCACCAGCGGCAATGTTATATCCTCTTTGGTTTGTAATATATGATAAAACACCATAATAATGGTTATAACTTTGAGAAACATTATCTACGGCTCTTGCGATATCAATGTTATTTGATTTATTAGTATCACCAGGGATACCTCTTACATTTGATACAGTACCATCTGCATTTAGACCTATACAGTTATCAAATGTTGTACAGTTTCTAACTGTAATTACACCCGGGTTAGAGTTATCGCTTATACCATGGAATTTATTATTAAATGCCATACTATTTTCAATAACAACGTTACCTCTCATTGTTGAACCACCAAGCTTGAAGCCGATACCGTCTCCATCTCTTGTGTTAAATGTTGTTGTATTATCATTATTTGTTAATGCATATGGTAAGAAACCATTTTCAAATGATACACAATTTTTAATTGTGATTGTACCAATGTTGCCTGAATCTTGTTTTGCATATAAATCCCAACCATCGTCAGAATTTCTAAATGCAATACATCCATCAAATACATTTCCGTAGCCAACTGTTAATTTTGCTGCGAAACCATCGGCATTTTCACCAAATGTTCCATCATCATAGTTACCAAACGATGTACAATTCTTAATTAAATTGTAGCTTGGCCATTGATCAAGTGTTGTTTGAGATCCTTTTGATCTTCCTAACTGTAATCCTGAATCTCTATTGTCATAGAAATTACATTTTTCAACAATATTGTGGTCACCAGCAATATACATACCGTTATCACCAGCGCCTCTTACATCAATATTGTAGAAATGATAGAAATCACCATAAACCTGAATACCACGATTATTTGAATCAAATGTCATATCGCTGAAATCAAATATTACTTTATCTGTTTCCTTTTCAGGTCTAATATTGATATATGCACCTTGTTTTCCACCAAACCACGAATTTTCATCTTCGATGTACTCGGCACCAATGTTAATTCTTTGGTTATATCTATAAATACCAGGTAATAAATATAAAGTATCACCAGGTTTTAATTTGTTTTTTAATGTGTATATACTTCCAGGGTTAGATTTATCTTTTCCATCAGAAGTTGTACTTCCATCTGGAGATGCATAATAAGCATTATATTCATAATGATTATCGGGTCTTACTCTTGGTTGATCAGGATCAATAGTTGAAGTTATAATTCCACCTGATGTTGTAGATGTGCTTCCGGAAGTTGTAGATGTGTTTCCGGAAGTTGTAGATACACCTTCACCAGATGTTACATCTGTTGTTCCAGTGCTTGTTTTTTTATTGTCATCTTTTTCGCCACAAGCTACTAATAAAAGTGATGCACTTCCAAGTAATAAAGCGCTTGTAATTATTTTTTTAATCTTCATCTTCTCACCTCTACTTCGCCATAGCTAAGACGATACCCCAAATATAGAAACCACCATCTACGCCACGTCTAATACGATATGTTCCTTTTTCAAGGCTTGTTATTGATCTGCATGGTTTATCAGGATCATCATCAACCATTAATGGCGCTTCAGTTTCTACTAATGTTTCTTTTCCATCATCGCCTACTTTCCAAATGAAGTATTCTCTTGAACCAGAACCAACTTTTCCAGAAGTTGAAGCGAAAATTGCAATCATAGAATCTTTATCTAATCTTAATTCAAAATAATCTTCATTTGAAGCAATTGCGTGATAATTTTCAAATCTTAATGCTCCATAAGAGCCAGTTTTAGTATTCTTAACTGAAGCAACGTTTTGGCTTGCATAGAATGGATCATAAGTAGCTGAATCATCAGTTAATTTATATAATTTACCACCATTAACATCTGCTCCAACATGAACTTTTGTATCTTCAGTCCAATATAATGGAATACCTTCATCATCTTTATCTAAACCATTGTTACCAATAACGATATCATGTGTTTGAGATGGTTGTACTGTAATATCGACATTTTCCTCAATGAATTCAGCGCCATTCTTTTCGTTTGTTAAGATAATTTTAGCTGTCTGTTCGCCTGAAGTGTATTGGCTAATACCTGAAATTGACATAATTGATGGATCATATGGAACATTTTCTTCACTACCATATTCAACTCCATCACCATCAACTCTTTTAATTTTAAATCTCCAGTTTGATAAATCAAAATCATTGATTCCTGCAGAGAATGTTGTATCACCTGTTGATGTTTTTGTAAGTTTTGTAGCAGGATTTTTAACTTCTACTAATACAAATGATGTAGCTTTATTTTCGAATGTTTGACCATTAATTGTTAAAGGATCACCTGTAAATGTAACTTTAATTGGGTAAACACCTTTTTTCATAATATTAATGTTTTCTTCTAATGTGCCACCAGCATTTGCTAATGCAGTTTGAATATTTCTTCCTGTGATTTTTGTTTCGTTAACAGTTACAGAACCATCTTCTGCAATTGTTTTTGTAATATAGTAATAATCAAGGTGGTTATATGCAAATGTATAATTATCTCTAATAAATAAGCTATGAACAAAATTATCTTCTAGTAATTGTCCATGTGGAGAAACAGTACCATCTACAATATTTGGATTAAATTTAATCTTTGCACCAGCTAAATATGTAATTCCTCTTGCAGATTCAATTTCAGAAGATTTAACTTCTACATTATATTTTGCAGTTTGTAAAGAAGCGCCATATCTAAAAGTAATGATAATTTCATAAGTACCAACAGAATTACTATCAAACGCATCATAATTTACCGAATAGTTTTCAGTATATTCACTTCTTATACCACTACGTTTACCGTTTGTGTATTCAAAAAAATTAACCTTTACTTTTAAACCTTCGGTGGTAAAAACATCATTTAGATAGAATATAGTTTTTGCCTTATCAGTTTCAAGTTTAATACTTGAAAGAATTAGAGTTTTATTTCCTAAATCATTTTCATAAGCTTCTGGATAGTCTTCATCATATTCAACTGTTTGATCATCATTCAATACGATATTTTTTAATTCACTACGTATAGAACATGAAGCAATTGATACAGCGAATAAAGCACTTAAACCAAGAATGCTTAATTTTTTAATTCCCTTCATTTTTATCCTCCTTATTTCTAAGAAAATGCTTTCATACTATGTTATCAAAAAACGCTTTCAATTACAATATTTATTATATAAATAATACATTTAATGCAACAAATGTATCATAAATAAGGAAGTATCCTTGTCAAATAAGGACTTTATTGCATTTATTTCATCATTTGTTGGTTTAATTACATAAAGACAAGGTCCTGATCCTGACAAATAAACATTTGTAATTTTATTTAATTTTTTATATAGATTTTCTAAATTTTTATTTAATTTTAAGGCAGGAGAAGTTAAATCATTAAAAATATTATCTTTTAATTTTTTAACATCGCCATTTTTACATGCATCGATAATATTTTTAATTTTTTTACTTTTATCGATTCCTAAACATTCATAATTTTTATAAACTTCTTTAGTTGATAGGCCATCCTTTATCTTAATTAATAATAATTCTAGCCCTTTAAAATTTGATTCAATTGGAGTGACAATTTCACCCCTTCCTTGGCATAAGGAAATGCTATCAAATAAGAAAAAAGAAACATCACTTCCGAGCTCTTTTGCAAGGTCTAATAAGTCGTCATTTATACCATAAATTTTTTTAAGAAGAAGAAGCGTTGCAGCAGCATCTGTACTCTCTCCTCCAAGGCCTGCAGAAAAGGGTATTTTTTTGGTCAATTTTATCTCAAAATTATCCTCAATTTTATACTTATTTTTAAATAGCTTTAAAGCCTTTAAAATTATGTTATTTTCAATGGTGTCATTTACGATAAAATCATGGTCTGATTTTTTGATTTCTATCTCATCAAAAAGGTCAATTTTTGCCATAATATTATTTAGCATGTGATACCCATTTATTTCATCTTTTACTTCAAGTGCTAAATTAATTTTTGCGTATGCTTTTATTTTCATATTTTTTTCTCTAAATTATCATTAATATAGTCTGCTAAATCTACAAAATTTTTGATAGATAATTCTTCACTTCTAACTGTTTTTTGCAAAGTTAATTTTTCCAAGGCATTTAATACTAAATTTTTATCAAAATGATTAGATAAATTATTGACTAAAGTTTTCCTTCTCATTTCAAAAGAAAACCTTATTAATTTGAAAAATAATTCTTCATTTTTAGCCTTAAATGGAATAGTGTCAAAAAGCTTTAATTCAATGACTGCAGAATCAACATTTGGGACAGGTGTAAATGCCTCTTTTGGCACATTAATTAAGATTTTTCTTTCACATTTATAGCCTATGGCTATACTTAGTGAATTATAATCCTTTTTCTTAGGTTCTGAGCAGATTCGATCAGCCACCTCTTTTTGAACCATTAAAACATATTTTTTAATCTTATCAGTTTGACTTAAAAGGCCTAAAATTATAGGTGTTGTAATATAGTATGGAATGTTTGCAATAACATATACATTTTTGTAATTTTTTGCATACATTTCTATGTCTTTATTTACATCTCTTTTTAACACATCTTCATTGATAATTTCATAGTTATTATCGAACGAAATATTGTTCTTTAAAATAGGTATTAAATCACTATCAATTTCGTAACATAAAACGAAGCCAGCTTTTTTAATTAAATGTGTTGTTAAGCTTCCTAAACCAGGTCCAATTTCGATTACAAAATCATCTTTTGTAAGCTCTGATTTATCGATAATTTCTTTTAAAATTTTTTCGTCAGATAAGAAATTTTGACCATAGTATTTTTTTGCGTGTAAAGAGTTATTTTTTAAGTCGTTTTTTATGTCTTTTTTATTCATTTTTTAATACCTAATTTTTCCATAATTTTTATTAATTTTTCTTTATCAATTTCAAGCTGATTTAATCTCTTAAAAAAAGTCTTAAAATTTGGGTGTCCAATGTTTAAAAAAATAGACACTTTTTCCCTTAAAAAAGAGCTATTTTTTTCTCCTGCAAAACCAAGATCATAAAGCTCATTTAAGGAGATAAAAATTTTATCCTCATTATAGCTTGATAATAAATTTTCTAATGATGATTTTATATCTTCAATTTTCGCATGTTCAACACCTATTTTTTTATCGTTGTAGCTTCGTGCTAAATCTTTTTTTATGAAAGCTTCTTTAGCATTAGGTACAACATCTAAAATTTTCTTTCTAATTCTTTCTCCTGGATAATCAGGATCTGTAAAAATTATAATTTCGTGTGTTTTTGATAAAGTTTTTATTGTATTTAATGTATCAAGAGGTATCTCACTACCATTTGTGATGATACATTTTGCACCTGGGAAGGCTGATTTTATTTTTATTTCATCATGCAAGCCTTCACAAACAATTATTTTTTTCATATTAAAAATCAAGATAGTATATTCTTGTTACTTTCTTTTCCCCTAATTTTCTTAAAGCTTTAACTAAATCTGAATATTGATCTATTGATTTAACAGTCTTATTATCTGGTAATAATACCTTTATATCATTTATATCACTTTTTTTAGATTGTAAATAAATTGCAGCAGAAGCTTCACTTCTAATAAAGAAATATCTTTGTTCAACTTCGCTAAATTTATTTTTAATTTCATTAATTTTTTCTAAATCTGTTCCTTCATCAAGCTCAACACATGCAAAAAGATGACGATTTATAAAGCAATTTGCAAGCTTATTTAATATTTTATCTTTTGATTTAGTAAATTGCTTAATAAAGCCATTTACATATGCATCATCAAGCTCGATATAGCTTGCTATATCGCTATTATTTTTTAATGTGTTTAGGAATGCTGATATTATATTATCTTTAATATCCTTATCCTTTGTTAAATCAACAATTCTTCTATAGATAGATTCTAAAATTGATTCATATGATCTTGCAACAGGATGATAATATACCTGGAAATACATATGATATCTACTTACTAAATATGCTTCAATTGCTTGTACACCAGTAGATTTTACATATAACGTATTATTTTTTACAAGCATACTTCTTAATATTCTCATGTAATCAATTTTACCGTATGCTGTACCTGTAAAATAGGCATCTCTTGATAGATAATCAAATCTATCAACATCAAGCTGAGAAGATACAAATGATTCTAATAATGGATGCTTTCCATCATGTCTTATTACTGATGCAATATCATCAGCTAAGCCTTCTTTAATATTTAATATTTTATTAATTTCTGTAATAGGGGATAAAATTATTTTTATAGTCATTTCCTCATGAGAAATTCCAAGAACACCTTCAAATGCATGAGAATAAGGTCCATGACCTACATCATGTAGTAATGCAGAGCATAAAAATACTATTTTTTCATATTCATTTAAAAGATCCATTCCACGAACCTTTTGTAATGCTATATTAGCCATTTCATATGCGCCAAGAGAATGAGTAAATCTTGAATGCTCTGCGGTTTGGAAAACCATAGATACACCAGATAATTGTCTAATTCGTCTTAATCTTTGAAATTCTTTTGAATCTATTAAATCACTGATTATTCTATAATCAACATTAACATATCCATATAATGGATCTCTAAATACTTTTGTTCTTTCTAATTTTTCATAAACTTTTTCCATAAAAAAGCCCCCATACATAATAATTTTACCATATTTTTACATTAAATAAATATGCGATGAATAATACAATTAATGAAACAAATGTGTCATTAATTAAATTATTTTATATATTATAAAAAAATGAATTGCTTGTTTTAAACAAATTAAATATAATTAGAAAAAAATGAGGTGACTTTATATGCGCAAAAAAAGAATTACAATTCCACTTTTATTATCATTATTTGCATTAACTATGACATCTTGTAGAACAAGTGAAAATAAAGGTGATAACACTAGTAATCAAGATGTATCATCAAGTGTTATTTCATCATCTAGTGATGTAAGAAGCTCATCAACTGATACAACAACTTCAACAGATGAAATTAGTTCAACATCTACAAATACTAGTACAAGTACTAGTAATACATCTGAAAGTTCTATTTCAACAAGCTCATCAACACCTACATCTACAGGTACAAGTACTACATCAAATACTAGTACATCAACATCAACAAGTAGTTCGACATCAACACCTACGCATACATCAACTAGTACTTCAACAAGCACTAGCACCTCAACATCTATGGTAACAAGCACATCAGTACCAACAAGTACTAGTACAACAACTTCAACAACAACATCAACAAGCACTTCAACAAGCACTTCAACAACATCTGGTGAACAATCAGGAATTAGTATTAATGAATGTGATGGATATGGTGAAGCAGCATATTTATTATTTGACGCTCAAAGTGGCGAGCAATATGATGCATATTATAAAAAGACATCAGATTCATCTTATACAAAAATTGAT
>JAILBI010000020.1 GCA_024681175.1 Acholeplasmatales bacterium | reverse complement strand
ACACTATCATAATCTAATGAGTTTGTAGGCTCATCAAGAATTAAAATATCTTTATTTCTTGATAAAGCAATAACTAATGATAATTTCTTCTTCATACCGTTAGAATACGTTTTTACTTTTCTTGATATAAAATCATTCATATGAAATATATCAACGTATTTTTTTGCAATAACTAATTCTTCTTTTGATAAGAAATAATCTAAATTATCATTACCACTTTTTAAGCTAAATAAAGCATCTGAATCAGGTAAATAAGAAACACTAGAGGAGTGATCTATTTCACCCTCTAGTTTCTTTATTAAACCTGATATAATTTTTAATAATGTTGTCTTTCCACAACCATTTTCACCAATTATTAATGTACAAGAATCAATATTAAATTCAATATCATCTAATATTGTTTTTTTATTATATCTTTTTGTAATCTTATTCATCATAATTCATTTAACATATTTGATCTTGATAATGTTGGTCTACCATTAACTTCAGAAATTGTAACAAAATAATCATCAGTTAATTTCATTTCTCCATCATTATTATCATAAAAAGCCTTAAGATAAACAACATTATCTTCCACCTTACAAATATCAGAATCTATATAATTATATATTTTAATAAAATCATTATAACTTACTTTTGTAAAGCTTTGTCTTAGGCCAAAATGATAACTATCACTTTCATCACTATCTAAATAACTGAATATTAGATTACAGTTAAAGTCGCCCAAAACATATAATTGATTACTATTAAATTCAAGTTCACGACGAGAATCACGAAATGTCCCGTAGCATGCATATAAGTTAATTACATCATCATATACATTATATTCAAAAACATTATTCTCTATAATTAAAAAGCCATAATGGTTACATTCACCTACTTTAAAGTCTAATTCTGGGATATATCCCTCATTTGTTTTTATGTAATCATTAAAAAAATCCTCACTTGAATCTATATTAAATTCAATGTAATATTGTTCATTATCTATTTTATCTTTGTCATAATCTTTTACCTTATGTTTGCCTAAATCTAGCACTACAGGCTCACAATAATTATGACCAAAGCTTTTTATCTTTATCTCAATTTCTTCATCTTTTTTAGGAGTTAATACAATAATCAAAATAACAGCAGCGATTATTGAAACAGCCAAAATTGATAAAGAAATAATAATTCTCTTTTTCATAATAGCTTACCTATTTTTTTGCCCAAGTTACCTGCTGATCAGAATGTATATTGTATATTTTGCTTGTAGGAATCAATGAGCCATTTTCATAGCCCCAACCTTCGTTAATATGTACAAATTCAAAGGTTTCAGTAACTTTTTTATGTTTTGTCTCTTTCCACCACCACATTCCATCTGTATATTTTTTATTATAAGTTAATTCATATTTAACTGTACCTCTAACTACAGTAGAATGATTTTTCAAGTCAAATATAAGAGCACTTTTCCATCTAACCGCATCATGAATATTATCTAATAGGTAGTACCAATTTGTATCTCCTCTTCGACTTGATTTGAATCTCTTAAAACTAGCATCAACACATTCAGCAACCTCACCAGCCTTTGTACCATTTTGTCTTGATGTACATCCAGCATTTAAGCATGCGTTAACGACCTTCATATAAAGTTCATTTGTGTTTGAATCAGATTCAAATTCTCCTAAGGTATTACTATAATAATTTACAACACCTAAGCATGCGACTAAAGTACATGTACCATCAATAGGTTTTTTTGAAGAATGAGAATCTAATCCATACTCATTATTGTACATATTATTCAAGTATCCCTGTTCGAAATTTTGAACATAATATGAATCATCAGAAACCAATCTCAACTCGTAAATATTTTCCTTTCCATATTCACCCTCAAAATATTGACGAACATAAGAGTCATCTGTAGAATCATAATATATCACATCATCACTAGATGCAGCCATTAGGCTATTAAAGTTGTATCCCCCCAACTTTTTGGCAGTTGAGACGCCAATTGTCATTGTTGACGCAAAAGCAAGTGCGCCCATTATTAGGTTTTTAATCATTTTTTATCTTCTCCTTTACACACTATTATTTTATAAAAACCAAAATAATTATAATTCAAAGAACAAAAAATGTAAAGATGTGTCAAAAAATGAAATATGGCAGATTGCTCTACCATATCATTTATTATATCTTTTTGTAATCTTATTCATCATAATTCATTTAACATATTAGATCTTGATAATGTAGGTCTACCATTAACTTCAGAAATTTTAACAAAATAATCATCAGTCAATTTCATTTCTCCATCATAATTGTCATAAAAAGCCTTAAGATAAACAACATTATCTTCTACCTTACAGATATCAGAATCTATATAATTATATATTTTAATAAAATCATTATAACTAACTTTTGTGTAACTTTGTCTAGAAATGGTTTTATATGGGTGCTCAGGATCAAATTCAATATCCAATTTATCAAATGTTATATTTGAAGAAAAGTCACCTAATATATAAAATCTGTCACTTTCAAATTCAAAAACATTATCATAATCAATAAATGAACCATAACTTGAATAAATACAAATTAAATCATCATCCACTTTATATTCAAAGACATTATTATCTATAACTAGGAAACCATTATGGTTCCATTCTCCGACTTCAAAATCCAATTCAGGAATATATCCTTTATTTGTTTTTATATAATCATTAAAAAAATCTTCACCTGAATCTATATAAAATTTTATATGATATTGTTCGTTATTTGTTTTGTCCTTTTCAAAATCTTTTACCTTATGCTTGCCTAAATCTAGCACTACAGGTTCACAACGCCTATATCCATAACCCTCTATTTTTATCTCAATTTCTTCATTCTTTTTAGGTGTTAAGACAATAATTAAAATTACAGCAGTAATTATCGCGACAGCCAAAATTGATAAAGAAATAATAATTCTTTTTTTCGTAATTATTCTCCTCCTCTTTTATAAAAACCAAAATATAAAAACCAAAATAATTATAATTCAAAGAACAAAAAATGTAAAGATGTGTCAAAAAATGAAATATGGCAGATTGCTCTACCATATCATTTATTAATTATCTTTTTTTACAACTTTAGCTTTATCATCATCTTTTGTTAATTCTTTTCCAGCTACTAAATATGATGATAAATCTTGTAAATTAGATGGTACTATAATCTTTGTTGCTTTACCATCTGCTACTTTTTCATAAGTTTCAAAGCTTCTTAATGTAATAGCTTCCTTTGAAGGTAATGCTTCATTAATCATTTTAATACCTTTAGCTTCAGCTTCTCTTAACATAATTTCACCATCAGCTTGAGCCTTTTTAATTTTTAAAATTGATTCTGCTTCAGCTTCTGCATGCTTAATCTTAGCTTGCTTTTCAGCATCTGCTTTTAAAATTTCAGCTTCCTTATTACCTTCTGCAATAGTGATTCTTGATGTCTTTTCACCTTCAGCAATTAAGATCTTTTCACGTTTTTCTCTTTCAGCTCTCATTTGCTTTTCCATTGCTTCTCTAATATCCTTTGGAGGTAAGATATTTTTAACCTCAACACGGTTAACCTTAATTCCCCATGGATCTGTAGCTTCATCAAGAATTGATCTCATTTTAGTATTAATAATATCTCTTGATGTTAATGTTTCATCAAGATCAAGCTCACCAATGATGTTTCTTAATGTTGTTGCTGTTAATGATTCAATTGCAGCAATTGGATTTTCAACACCATAAGCATAAAGCTTAGGATCTGTTACTTGATAAAATACAATTGTATCAATTTGCATTGTTACATTATCTTTTGTAATAACTGGTTGTGGATCAAAATCCTTAATTTGTTCCTTCATTGAAATAATGAATGCTACCTTATCAACGAAAGGACATAAGAAATGGAGACCTACACCCCAAGATTCATGATAACCACCTAAACGTTCAACAACAAATTTCTTTGCTTGTCCTACTACTCTTATTCTTGAAATTAAATATAAAAGAATTAATACTGCAACAAATGATAAAATTACAATTAATGCAACAGTTCCACCACTAATATTTAAAATATTCATATTTTTTATTCTCCTTCAATTTCTTTAACTACTAATCTATTGCCTTTAATAGATACAACTTCTACAATCTTATCCTTAGAGATTGTTTTATCTTCATCTTCTCTTAGAATTGCTGTATAAACGATGCCATTTAATTTAACCTCACCAGCATCAAATTTAGTAATGTCTGTGATAGTTTTTAATTTCTTACCAATAACATCATCAACATTTGTTTTTCTTTCTTTTCTTTGAGTAATTCTTTTAACTATTGGTCTTGTAAATATTAAGGCTACCGTTGATACAACAACAAATACAATAATACTTATCCAAAATTCTTTGAAAAATCCAAATGGTAATGCAACAAGCGCACCTACTGCAAACCATACAGATACAAGCTCAGTAGTTACACCTTCAACAATTAAAGCTACAACAAACACACCAAGCCAAACATATAGCATATAATTATCTAACATTTTCCCCCTCCTTTGTATCAATGATAATAACCTTTTTATTATCATCATATACACATTTAAATTTTATATATTTATTAGGACTAATTTCAAATTTTAATTGTTCCTTAATAAATCTAATTAAAGTACTAGATGATATCTTAGCATATGTCTTAGAAAAGCTAGGCTTTAATAAAGAATCTATATTATATTCATTAGATAAGGATTGATCTTTATTTAATGGAAATAAATATATTTTATTTTCATCTGAATCAATACCACATCTTATTCTATAGCATTCTTTTAAATAATTAAGCATATTACTAGATAACGTTATATTAGTTTCATATATAGATGCATAACCTGATTTATTTTTTTCTTCAAAAAAAGTAATCATAGATTTAACCTCCTTGATTACTCTTATTATAAATGATTATTTTATGAAATTCAATATTATTTTTTGGAATTATTTATTATTTTAAGATGGTAAAGTCATCTTCAAAGTCAATTAAGCCATCCTTATATAGGCCTCCAAGGGCTCTTTTAAAGGCTTTTCTTGACATTTTTAATAAATTATAAACATCTTCAGATGAAGATTTTGCAGTTAAATGCATTCTATTTTTATTATTCTTTAAATATGTTAATAATAATTTCTTATCTTCATCTATTAATTCTTCTTTTTGAGGAACAAGCATTCCATAATAAGATGAACTATTTTCTTTAGTAATAGTTACTTCTACTTCCTGTCCTAAATGATATTTACCTCTTAATTCAAAATCAGGAACAAAAATATATTTTAAATCAATAGTTGCAATACCTACACCCTTTTCCATGCATCTTGTAACATAGCCTTTGGTTTTTTCTCTTTCAGCATAATGAAATTTAGGATTTAAATCTATAATATCATATTCACCTAAGATCTTACCTACTAATGCATCAGTTTTTAATTTTAATCTCATTAATACCTTATCACCTATATTAGGCCATAAAGATTTATCATAAGGTAAGGAATCCTTAGATATTAATATATCCTTAGGTGTATTAATAGATGCATAAACACCTAAATTAACATCAACATCCTTAATTTCTGCAAAGCCAGGATTTTCAAGTGTAACTAATACATCAGCTTCTGTTGCGGTAGGACGCTTCTTTTTATCAGCATAAATAAAAACCTTAATGTTGTCTCCAACCTCATGTTTTTCTTTTGCTTGATTAAAATGAAGTAATACCTCTTCTTCACTATCCTTATCCTTAAGCATATAGCCTAAATCTGATAATCTTATTATTTCAAGATTATTATAATAACCTAATTTAATCAATTTCTATCACCATCTTTATAATTTCTATCTGTTTGTTCTATATACATATCTTTTTTATTATTAAAGGTATTTTTCTTAGCCCTAGGCTGTTCATATTTTTTCAATAAATCTCTTTCTTTAATAATATTGTTATTTTTCTTTTTATTATCATTATTGTTCATCTTTAGCAAGCTTTAATCCTTTAGAAGTTAATTCTTTTATAATTCTATCTATATTGACCTCTGTTTGATAAGTACTTCTAAATCCTTTATCATACCAAATTTCAATAAAGAATCCTTCAGTATCATATAATGCCAAAGCATTACATGTAGCTCTTGTAATAATTCTATATTCAACAAATCTTTTTGTATTTAGATCAAAATCTTCTTTTGGTTTTAACACTTTAAACCAATGTGTTATTTTTTGAAAATGTAACACATCATCCTTTAAAGACATAATATAATCAGAAAGACCACCATTATAGATCTTTCCTCTATTAAATTTTAAAAATACAAAGCATGGCTTCATACCTTTTAATTTGCCATCTATTCTCATGTCCTGTAAATATGCTTGTCTATCCATTTTTCATCACCAAAGAAATTATATCATAATTATGTTTAAATATATATTATTTTTCTTGACAAGCGCTTTCATAAATGATAATATATAGATGACATAAGAAATATAAATTTTCTAAATAATCTCTCCCAAAATGAAAGGATGCGTGAAGCATCCTTTCTCTCTTTTATAAAGAAAATTTTGATAAAATGAAAATCTCCTTGCCTAAACTGAACTGAGTCTTGTCAAGTAGACAGTGGATTTAAAAAATAATTAAATAAGATTTGATGGAATTTGGGCATAATACCTATATTGATTAGGTGTTGTGCCCAATTTCTTTTGTAATCTCCAATTATTGTAATTAAATATATA
>JAILBI010000011.1 GCA_024681175.1 Acholeplasmatales bacterium | reverse complement strand
AGATAGAATTAGAAAAGGTGATAAAAATATTTTTACGCATGATGAAATGATAGGTTTTGAATCTTATATTTATTCGGAAAATTACGATATTATTGTTGAAGATGATAAAACTTGTCATATACTATCTAATTTTGCTGGTTTCTTTCATGATGCTGTAGTAAAAGATTATAATTATGATAAAGGAAAGAAGATGCTAATTATAAATTTAAATGGCGTATGGGGCTTAGATAATCTAAAATTAATCTTTGAAGGTGTTAGTAAATTTAACATAGAAGATGATTATGAATATAATTATTTTAGTTGTGCTAGCCTATTTATGGAAGATGATGAAGTGTGCTTTGTTAATGATGAATGTGATAAAAAAGAAGAAATAAATGAAGGTTGGACTTTTGCATACGCAAAAAGATTAAAATTTGAGTATACATTCGAAAAGTAATAATTGGTTGTGTTATTTCTATTGAGAAATAGTTAAAAATGAACTTTACATTTCCTATATATTTGTTATAATATAAGTGAAGATAAGTGCGAGAGTAGCACTATAAAGAAATCTCAAAAAGAAGATACAGTGCGATGGTAACACTGAAAAAAGAAATCCAGATTAGAAGATTAATTATACTCTAGCATGTCTAGAGTATAATTTTTTATAAGGAGAATGAATGAATAAGGATTATCAAATTAATTTATTATCTAGTGAATTTTATAATAATTATCCATCTTACCTTTATCCTGAAATGGAATTAAAGCAATCAAGACCATTTTTAGTTTTAATTGTTAAAATAGATGGATATACTTTTGCTATTCCTTTTAGAACTAATGTTAGACATAATTATTGTTATAAATTTAAAAACACTGGAAGAGAAACGACTACAAATACGGCGTTAGATTTTACTAAAGCAGTTATTATTAATGACATAAAATATATAGGCGTATCTGCAACAATAGATCATGATGAGTATATTGAATTATCTTCTAAATCATTCTTTATTATAAAAAAATTTAAATCTTTTATTGAAAAATATAAAAGAGTAATGGCTGACCCAAATAAATACCAATATGATCATAATTTGTTTAGTAATTATTGTACCCTAAAATATTTTCCTGAAGTTTTACAATAGTTGTTTTTAGGTGTGGAAAATATAATTCAACTGTAGAAAATAACTACCAAGTGTGGAATTTTAAATTAAGGTGTGGAAATTTTGTATCAATTAGCTAGTCCTAAGCCATTATAGAACAAGTAGGTTTAATACCGTTTGGTGTTAAACCTTTTTCTTTCTATAAACGTAAAAACCACATAACTAAGCCATTTATTTAAAATATAAGAAGAAATATAGCATCAATTTAGAGTCTTATAAACTCTATTTTGATGCTTTTTTTAAATTATTAATGATTTGTACTCGGCCATTTTTTACGCTAATATTGCATTTTCGTGGCAAATTGAAAAACACCTTTTATTGTATACTTTTTATAGCAACAACTTGTTGCGTGATTTTATTCTTTTAATATTATATAATGATGCTAGAGGTGAGAAACGATGAAAACAAAAGATGTATTATTAGAATTAAGAAATAGACATGGTTTATCTCAAGATGAACTTGCGAAAAAAGTGTTTGTAACTAGACAAGCAGTTTCACGTTGGGAAACTGGGGAAACCATCCCTAATACTGAAACTTTAAAATTATTATCTAATATATTTAATGTTTCAATTAACACACTATTAGGATCCCCTAGAGAACTAATTTGTCAATGCTGCGGTATGCCACTTACTGATGAATTAATTGGTCATAATAGTAATGGAACGCAAACATCTATAAGTGAATCCATATCATGATAAGTGTATGTTCCATCAGCATAACACCATTTACAATAATCTCATTTAGTGTTCCATTACTATCATGACCAATTAATTCATCAGTAAGTGGCATACCGCAACATTGACAAATTAATTCTCTAGGGGATCCTAAAAGTGTGTTTATTGAAACATTAAATATATTAGATAATAATTTTAAAGTTTCAGTATTTGGGAT
>JAILBI010000294.1 GCA_024681175.1 Acholeplasmatales bacterium | reverse complement strand
CCACTTTGAACTCGGATTACAAATGTTCCTGCTTCTTGTCCTAATAGCATAGAGAAGCCAATTAATGCAGAAATGATAAATAATAATATACATGCTGCGATTTTAAAAGCTTTGCTTCTAAATAGCGAAACGAATTTTTTAATTAGCATTTGCAACCCTCCTTCCCAATGAAATAAAAAAATTGCCCCTTAGTTTTAATACTTAATACCAAGTATATAGGAGGCAACTGGCTGTCCATAAATTATGAACCCTATAGCTTTGCGTCGTAACATTACTGCTACTTTGCTCTTATCTTGGTATTATTATAAATAAATTTTTTTTTGATGTCAACAAATTTTTTACGACGATTATTCGCCATCTTGTTCTATTGCATCATATAAGTCTTCTGCAGACTCAGTATTTTCTTGTGCTTGTGGATTATTTTTCTTAGCTAATGTTTCATTAACTCTCTTATTTAATAATTCCTCAGGTGACATATCTTCTTCGCTTTGTTCAACGAATGCTTTAGCTCTTTCAACTTCTTCTTGCTTTTTCTTCTTTTCAGAATCAACCATGCTCATGATATTTTCAGTATCCTCTAATGCAGATACATCAGATAATAATGTTTGATATTCATGACGGTCTAAATATTCAACGAAGTTTTCTTCACTCATAGGCTTACCGAAGAAATAACCTTGTTCATAGAATACGTTTTGTTCCTTAACATATTTAGAAATTTCTGCAGTTTCGATACCCTCTGAAATAATCATCTTATTATTTTCAGTTGCGAACTTAACTAATATTTCAAGTAAACGTTCCTTCATGAAGTTGTTTTCAACATCCTTTAAGAAGCCACGACCAAGCTTGATAACATCGATTGGAGTACGTTGAATTGCTTGAACTGATTGACCATCAAGCTCGAAGCCATCGACTGCAATCTTGAAACCGAAGTCTCTTAACTTATAGATATTTGTTTTGATAACTGCGATTTTTTCAAGCATCATGAAGTCTGAAATTTCTAGCATATAATCTTCAGGCTTAGCTGATGCTTTTTTAATTGTTTCAATGAATGATGTTGATAGATTTGGATCTAGTAACTGCTTAGTAGATAAGTTTAATGAGAATCTTAATCTAACTGTTGGGAATCTATTTGCAAATTCATTATGCATTCTAATGATTTCTTCAATACCCCAGTTACCTACCCACTTAATATCTCCCGATTGCTCTAAGACTCTTAAGAATGTTGCTGGAGCTTGGACACCCTTAGTTGGATGGTTCCAACGCATTAAGCACTCAACACCTTGCATTTCGTTGTTCTTAACATCAACGATTGGCTGACAATATAATACGAACTCTTTATTTTGGATACCACTCTTAACTTCATGGAAGTAAGCCATGTTATCTGTTTCTTCTTCTTTAATTGATGCATAGAAATCAGTGAATTTGTTTCCGCCATCTCTTTTAGATACATAAGTTGTAAGTAAAAGATTTGCATATAAGTCTTGGAAATTTTCTCCTGCGATAGGGAATGTTACAATACCAATTGATACTGATAATGTAATTGTTTCACCAACTAGGATTTGGTAAGGTGAATTTACAATTTCATTAATTTGGTTTGCAATCTTTTCAATTCTTGATTTATTATCTTCATCCTTAATATATACTAAGAATTCATCATTTTGATATCTACATAAAGATGCTTTATATGGAAGTACTCTTATGATTCTTGTTGCAGTTTCTTTTAAGATTTGATCACAAGCTTCTTGACCAAATACTTCATTTAAATCTGCGAAACCATCAATATCTACATACATTAATGTGAATGCACCGAAACGGTCAACCTTCTTAATATATAGATTAATTGAATCTTCCATTTGTCTTCTTGTTATTGCATCTTCTACGATAATTTCAGATTCTTCTTTTTCTTTAGCGATATTACGCTTAATTAAGAAGAAGAATAAATATCCTAGACCTAATGTTACGAATATTGCTACGAAAGTAAGAAGTATTGCCGCACCATTATTCATGAGAAATACTAAACCCATATTTTCATCCCCTATACTATAATTTATAATTTGCTAACACATTATTTTGTGTTGTACTTTTCAATTAATTTAACTGCATCTTCATAAGGCATTGCCTTACCGATTAAATAACCTTGGATTGTTCTACAACCCATCTTCTTAACCATTTGTGATTGTTCTTCGCTTTCAACACCTTCACAAACGATTCCAAGATTTAATGAATTACCAAGTGTACATAACGCTCTAACGATATTTTCATTAACCTTATTATTAGTAATATATTTAGTGAATTCCTTATCGATCTTAATTGTATCAACAGGTAAATCCTTTAAATATAACATTGATGAATAACCTGTACAGAAATCATCAAGGTGGATATGGAAGCCTCTATCCTTTAAGATTTTTAATTTTTCATTAACTAATCTATAGTTACCCATCAACAATGTTTCTGTAATCTCAATTGCAACGCTTCCCTCTTTTAATTCAAGTGAGTTGAATTGATCAATTAATTGTTGTACGAATCCTACCTGTAACAATTGGACAGGTGATACGTTAACTGAAACATGTGTATTATATGGTTCAAGCTTCTTTGCAAGCTTAAATGATTCTGTAATTACGATTCTACCGATATCAAGCATATGTCCACGTTGTTCAGCAAGCTTGATGAATATTTCAGGTGATTTATCAATATATTTTGGATTTTGCCATCTAATTAATGCTTCAAATCCAGATACCTTATTTGAAACGATATCAAATTGTGGCTGTAACCACATTTTGAATTCATTCTTGATAATACCTTCTTCGATATCCTTTTCCATTTCATCTGCAGCCATAATTGTTGAATCCATTCTTGGCTCATATACTAAGTATTGCTTACTTGATAATTCTGAAATGTTACGGTATGCAAGGTCAAGCTTTTCTCTAATGAATGGATAAGTGATCTTTGGAGCACCTTCCTTTTCATATTCATTTCTCTTATAGTTGAAAATTACGACCTTAACAGATACATAAATTGAATTTTCTTTTACTTCAAATGGTTTTTCAAATTCTTCTAATGATTTTGAAACCTGTTCAGTAATTACATTGATATCTGTATTTGGATAAATAACAATGAATTTTGAATCAGTTACATGATAAATTTGGAAATCCTTATAAGTTTCTTTTAACAAGTTATAAATTTGATTTAATAAGATATTGAAATTAGTTCTACCGAATACGTTGATAATTTCATCATATTTATCCATGTTGTATTCTGTGAACGCAACATCATATGCTAAATAATTTTCTAATATTGTTTGATATTGGTTCTCTAACATGAAGCCATTATCACAATGTGTATATTCATTCTTACCACACATTGTTTCTAAGTGCTGCATACGATTATATTGAGTTGTAATATCAGTACCCATTAAATAATATGATTTTAATAAATATATAGGTGTTAGATGTAGATAATGCTTTTCACTATCAATTTCAACCTCACATTCAAAATCTCTATTAGCCTTTGCAGAGCCTAGGATATTTTCATGTGTTTCTACATCAATAAATTCATTAATATTATTTAAATGTGTTGCACCATATAATTCTTTAAATGTTTTATTTGTGAAAATAACATTACCTTGATTATCAATTCTAATAACAATAGATTTTGTTTTTTCGATTGCATGACGGTCTACACGTAATAATACAGATGCTTTTCTGCAGCCTAGTAATAAAACTACAAACATGGCAATCATCGCAAATACACCTGCGAAATAGAAAATCAATGCTTGATTTCTAATCCATGTAATACCTAATATAACATTTTCTGTAGAGATAACTGTTGCAAAATTATATCCTGAAACAGTTGAATTAATCATTTTAGCTGGGTTTACATAAACATCTAAAGGTCTTGCTGTAACAACATAGCCTTTACCATCAATTGTAAATGTTCTATTTAAAATCTTTTCGCCATCTTGCTCTTCAAACATATCAGCAAAGCCATCGCCTAAGATTTCTTGAATATATACACCAGTTGAATAGCCCTTTGCTTCAAATGAAGTATAAGCTGTTAAGCCAAGTGTTGTATCATCAAATATAATTGTATTATATTTTGTATCATCATTTGTAATACCATTATTAACATCTTCCATAAGCTTTTCTAAAGGCATACGAACTGTTAATGTTGAAATACCAGATGCTGCATATTCACTTCCAGCTGATGGTTTTTGTAAAAATAAATAGAAATTTGCATCATCTGAAGTTGTTGTATCGTTACTAGGGTTAATAATAGAGTTTCTTGCTATTGTAACCTTTTTAGTTACATCTTCTGGGAAATAAGATACGAAAACATTTTGGTTTGAGCAAACCTCAAAAATGGCACCCTCTTTCTCTTCCTTTGCTCTTTTAGTAAGAGAATCATTGGTGTCCTCAATATATAATTTATAATATGAATCGATTTTTTCTTCTAATATATTTTTGTAAGCTGTATCTGCTTCATAAGCAATAGCCTTCATACTTTGATATACTTTACCACTTCTAACAGATAAGAAGTATGCTACAGATATCGCAGCGTATGTGACTATGATTAAAAGGCTGGCTAGAATATACCATTTTAAATCCCTTACTCTCACAAGCGCGCCTCCCACAATGCACAATAAAAAACAAAAAACACTTTTTTATTCTTTTATCATTATAAATGAATTTCTATTTTTAGTCAAGTAATATGAAAATATGCGAATATTAAAAATAAAAAAAATATTGGAGATTTTTAATCTCCAATAATTAATTAATCTTTTTAAATTCATCAAATTTTAATTCATTAGGTGTTGCACGACCAAACATATCTACCATTACAACTGCAATCTCTTTTTCAAGGTTGATTGCTGAAACAGTACCAATCTGACCCTTGAATGCGCCAGATGTAATTTCAACAGTATCACCTGCGTTAAGATCAATCTTTGGTGCTTCAAATAAGCCTAATTCTTTTAAAATCTTATCCATTTCTCTTTGTGGAACAGGTTCTGGCTTAGATCCTTGACCATGAGAGCCAAGTAAGCCTGTAACATTTTGAGTGTTACGGATATTGAACCAGTCATCAGTATCCATTTCATATTTTTTAGAATCCTTTGAAGGAACAACTTCCATTTCTAAGAAAATATAACCAGGATATCTTTTATATACCTTTTGCTTCTTTTGATTATTTTTATCTAATTTATATTGACCTTGCTTATCTTTAACAAAATCAACATATGTAGGAACTAAGACTCTATGAAGTCTAGTCATATTTAATGTTTCTCTTTTTCTTTCTAATGCTTGTTGAACTGAATCCTCATCACCAGAATAAGTTGTTGCGATAAACCATTTAATTTTATTTTCCATAGTTTACTCCTTTTCTATTTAATAATAAGCTTTAATAAGCCTACTAAGAAGTTATCATATAAAATGAATAACGCTGTTAAAACTAAAATAAATACAAATGTACGAATAATATTTCTTAAGAAATCCTTACCCTTTAACCATGAAATCTTTCTAAATTCAGGGAAGCATGGCTTATAGAATGGATATAAAGCATATATTAACGCAACAGTTGCAAGACCAATTAAAATCCACGCAAATACCTTTGGATGCTCACCAATTAATGGGAAATCATCTTTAACAATTAAGGCACCATTTAAAATTAAGCAGCCTAATACTAATGTAACAACTGAAACGAACACAAATAAATAATTTTCCCATTTATGTTCAGTCTTTAAATATTCACCAATACGATAGAAGCCTAAACGAGATTGCTTTTCTTCATTCTTTTCAATTCTCTTTTTAATCTTCTTTTCTACATCTGATTTAAT
>JAILBI010000275.1 GCA_024681175.1 Acholeplasmatales bacterium | reverse complement strand
AAGAAGTATTTATTAGCTATTCTTTAAATGGAATAACTACTAAATATGTAGAAAGTGATTTATTAGATGGAATAGTTGAATTTAAAGAGGATAACGAATATAAATTTAAATATTCTATTTCAAGAGCAAAACTAGATTATAATAAAGCTTTTGAAAAGAAAATGCTAACTGGTGAGGTTAGTGAATATTTAAAATTTTATCAAAATAGATTTGGAAGAATTTCTAAATATGATTCTAGCTATAATACTGTAGATTCTAAAATGGTAAGTGAGCTAGTTCAAAAAGAAGGAAAGATAAATTTATCATATTCAAAATTAGAAAAATATTATGGATGTCCTTTTAGTTATTACTGTAATTATATTTTAGATTTAAAGGTATACAATAATACAGCTGATTTAGGTAATGTATTACATTTATATTTACAAAATTATATTAATGATAAAAGCTATACTTTAGATGAAGCAATAGAAGAGTTTAATAATCTAACAAATGGTGAAAAATATATTTTAAAAGAACCATATAAAACAAAATATCAAAATATGATGAATATGCTAATATCTGAAATAGAGGATGAGAATGAGCAATATGGTCTTAATTTAGTTGGAACTGAAATTGAAACTAAGGTTCTATTACCAAGTGATCCATCAATTATATTATCTGGAAAAATTGACAAAGTAATGGAAAAGGATGGAAAGATTATTGTAATAGATTATAAGAGTGGTTCTAAAATTAAAATACCAACAGACCCTGCGATTGAAGAAGATAATAAAACAAGTGATTATTATAAAAAGTATCAACTATTCATTTATCTTATTTTTGAAGGTGTTAGTTATGAAAACTTTGCGGGTGCTTTTTATCAAAGAATAATGCCAAAGAATAAAGAAGATTTAGCATCATTAAATGAGATGAAATTCTTTAAGCCATATGGATATAAGAACGCTGAATCCACTTTACCATTTGGAAATGGTGGAAATAAAAAAGAATCTGGTCAAATAACTAAAGAACAATTTGATAAGGTTATGAATGACACAACAAATTTAATATTGAATTATAAGACTAATGTTTTAAATGCTAGATTTGATATTAAGCCATTGCCTGGCTTATGTAAATTCTGTAATTATAAAAACATTTGTTATTATTCATTTAAAGAGGACGGTGATTTAGATGAATAAGCCAACTGATGATCAACAAAAGATAATTGATGCCGATGTTTCGAATATGCTTGTTAGTGCAGGAGCTGGATGTGGTAAATCATCTGTCTTAACCGCAAGAATAATTAAAAGAATAAAAGAAGGCAATCTATCTATTAAGAACTTGATAGTTCTTTCTTTTACTAATGCCTCTGCCAATGATATAAGAAAAAAGATAAAGGATGCTTTAAAATCTGAATTAAAGGATAATGAAAGATTAAGGGATGAATATGATTATGTTGAACAATCAAATATTTCAACATTTGATTCATTATGTCATAATTTATTTAAAAAATATTCTTATAAGCTTGGATTAAAATCTGATATTAATATATTAGATTCTACTCAAGATGCTTTTATTTTAGATAGTATTATTAGAAATGTTTGTGATAAATATTATGATAATTTAGATTTCATAAAATTATTAGATATTACTACTATTAGAGATGATAATGATTTTATAAATGCTCTACATTCTTTTTATGATTCAAGTGTTAATAATTCTGTAGATTCTATAGAATTCTTACATAATATGGTTAGTAAGACTAAAGATAATTTAAGAAAACTATTAGATGATTATAAGAATGAAAAGAATGCTATTATTAATCAAATAAAAATGGCATATATAGATAATGATATAGATGAAGATGCTGATAATATATTTAGAAGCTTTATCAATCCCATTTTAAATGCTAAAGATTATAATGATTTAGAAGATTTTAAATTAGATATAAGTACTTTACCTGGTAGAAATAGAAAACCATTTGCAGGAAAGAATAATCCAAATGGTGACTTCCATTTAAAATTTAAGCCATTATTAACAAAATACTTAGAATATAATACTTCAGTTAAAAGTATAGAAGAAAGCTTAAATGATACATTAAATTACGCAAACATCATAAGAGATATATGTATTGATATACATGATGAATATATTGCATATTGTTATTCACACAATGCTTTTATGTTTAATGATGTTGCTAAAATGGTAATCAAATTATTAAAAGAAAATAGTGATGCATTAGCTGAAATTAAAAATAGCATTACTGAAATATATGTAGATGAATATCAGGACACATCTAATATTCAGGAAGAATTAATTAATTTAATATCTAATAATAATTTAATTGTTGTTGGCGATGTTAAGCAATCTATTTATAGATTCCGTGATGCCAATCCAAATATTTTCAAAAAGAAATTTGAAGAATATGGAAATAATAGAGGCGGAAGAAGAGTCGATTTAAAAGATAATTTTAGATCTAGAGTCGAAGTATTAAAAGAAATAAATGATATCTTTGATTTATTAATGACTAGTGATTTTGATGGAATTAATTATAAAGAAGAACATCGATTAAATCCTTGTTACCAGCATTTAATCGATGTTCTTCTTTATAATTAATTCCATCAAAATCACTAGTCATTAATAAATCAAAGATATCATTTATTTCTTTTAATACTTCGACTCTAGATCTAAAATTATCTTTTAAATCGA
>JAILBI010000254.1 GCA_024681175.1 Acholeplasmatales bacterium | reverse complement strand
TATTATAACATGTTTGGTTTACATAATACATAAATATTATTTAATTTTTAATTAAAATAAAAAGCTATCTTGTGATAGATTATTTACCAAGTAGAGGCCTAAATAATTTATTGGCATTATTATATAATATATTTTCTTTTTCTTCTTTAGTTAATATATCTGAGTCTTCGATATATTTATAAGACTCTTCATATGTTGTATTTTTAAGGGCGCTTGGAAAATCACTACCCCAAAGTATCTTATCACTACCAACTATATTTATCGCAGCCTTAATATCGTTTTGAGTTTCTATAAATGGATATGGATCTTTTACATTATTATATAAAGATGCAATATCAAAATAACAATTATCTAATTTTAATTTAGTCATATTTTCTTTTAACAATTCAATCATACCTTTTTGAGGGGCAGTTAAATGACATACAACAAATATCATATCTTTATATTTTTTTATTATTTTAACTAAATTATCTATTTGGTAACAATCATTACCAGGTCTTCCTATATCAATAAAAAAGATATTATTATGCTTATATGATACATCTAATACTTCATCAAATAATTTTCCTGACAAATCAATTGTATCGTGATTACACATCAAACCTGATGAATTAGATACTTCCATCTTAGTTACTTTAAATTCTAATTTATCATAAAGATATTCTACTATTGATTTTTTATTTCTATAATATGGATCATACATACAAGATGCTATAAATCTATTAGGATATTTTTTCATAGCCTCATAAGAATATAATGTCTGATCTCCTAAATAATGTCCTTGAAGACATATAGCATATTCTATATCATTTTTATCCATTTCTTTAATTAATAATTCAGGTGTGACACGGCTTCCATAAATATCTGGAATCAATTTAACAACTTCACCATTTAAATACATTCCACTTCCATTACCTAAATCTCTTAAATAGCCTTTAGAACCCATTCCGTGAATGTTTTCAACTAAATGTACATGACAATCAATTTTTTTCATTTTATTATCCTCACATTTTTAAATGTAAAATCTATATTTATTATAACACTATTTTAAAAAAATAAAAAAGCTATCAATGATAGCTTAATTATTAATCTTGTTTAGATTTGATTATTAATAATTGTCCTTTAAATAACGTGATTTTTCCAAAATCATCAGAAACTTCATTAGATACACCTAAATAATCATAAGATTTCATTTTATAATTATCTAAATTATATTTAAATCCATTAAGTGATAATATAGATTCCTCTAAAGGAAATATTGAGATGAATTTATATTCATCTTTTTTTATTTTACAATCTTTATTGATAATAAATATTTCTGTATTATCATCAATCATTTTAACATTTGGAAATTCTTTTAATAAGAATATGTTTGCAATTAAATGTTCCACTCTCTTACCTTGAATACCACCTAATATAGTAATATCACTAGATATTTTAATTGCCTCTCTAATCGCACTATTAGTATCTGTATCATCCTTTATAGGATTTAATTCTTTAACCCTTTTAGAATATTTATATACTAATTCTTTAGATTCATTATCTATTGAATCAAAATCACCAACAGATAAATCCATAACAATATTATTTTTAGCTAATATATAAGCACCCTTATCAACACCAATAAGGTAACTATTAGTTAAATCATAATTATTAATATTAATATTTTGACCTAAAAATATTATTGTTTTATTCATAAAACATCTCCAAATTATTCTATTTCTACATTTTCTTTTTCAAGAGCAAGTCCTATAAGACCATAAATAAATACAAAAACCCAGATAAACATACCAAATATGTGATATCTATTTTCTTTTAATGAACAATCAAACTCATCAAAATAATAACAAGCTAGTACAAGATTATATAAAAAACAAATACCACCGCATGCAATAGCAGCAAAATATTTGATTATATTTTGTTGTTTTTTGTTATTAATAATTAATGATACACCACCAACTACAACAATAGATAATCCAATAACAACACCAATTAAGTTACTTAAATCAAAAGATATTTTACCAATAAATAATACATCACCCTTAATTTTAATACCATTATATACTTTATAACCATACTCATATTTAGACGCACCAAACATGATTACAGAAAATAACATCAATAAAGTACCAATTAATACTATGATTAGATTTTTAATGTTTTTATTCATATACTTTTCCTCCTTTTTATATTATAAAAAATACAAAAAGGAGGAAAAGTATATGAATAAAAACATTAAAAATCTAATCATAGTATTAATTGGTACTTTATTGATGTTATTTTCTGTAA